>JBOHSO010000451.1:0-2129 GCA_050921685.1 Gemmatimonadales bacterium | reverse complement strand
GCCAAGTACCAGATGTACCGCAACGTGTACTGGCACCACGCGGTGCGCAGCGCCACGGCGATGTTCAAGCGGCTGGTCCGCACGGCGATCCGGGAGGAGCGAATCCGCGCCGACGACGTGGCCGTGGCGACCGACGACGGGCTGATCCACGAGCTGGGGCGCGACGATCCCAGTGGGCTCGCCGTGCGTCTGCGGGAGCGGCGACTCGCCAAGCGGGTGCTGGACGTACCCGCCACGGACCTGCCCCCCGACACCGCTGACTGGCCCGCGGCCGACCCCGACCTCACCGAGCGCGTGGAAGACCATCTCGCCGTGGAAATCGGCCTCACGCCGGGTGAGCTCTTCCTCGATTTCCCCGTCAAGCCCGACATGCTGGGCGTCGACCTGCCGCTGGTGCAGCGCGACGGCACCGTCGTGCAGCTCGCCGGTGCCGAAGCCGAAACGCACCTCGGCCTGCCGCGTGTGGCGGCCGAGCTGTATCGGTCGGCGCGGCGGTTGCGGGTTTTCACCTTGCGGCCAGCTCGGCTCACCGAGACTGCTGCGACGGAGCTCGTCCTGCTACCGCGGGAAGAGGTGGCGGCGCGGCTCGCGGCCGAACGGCCCCTGCTCTCAAGTTCCGGGCGGGCACGGGCGCGACGACGCGCCCGGTAAGCTCCGCCAGGGCTTCGCCGCTAGCGCGCGCGCGCCGGCGCCTGCGTGGCCTGGGTGGCCTCCGCGTCGGGATACTCGACGGAATCGATCCGAATCAGCACGGCGGTGATGTTGTCCAGCCCACCGTGCCGATTGGCCTCGTTGATCAGCTGGTCCACCTGCTCGTGCGGCAACACGTCCTCACGCTTCAGGATCTCGTGGAGCTCGGGATCCTCGAGCATACCCGTGAGCCCGTCGGACGCGAGCAGGAACACGTCCTTGGCCTTGACCGAGCCGACGTAGATGTCCGGTGCGACGTCGCTGTTGGCGCCGACGCACCGGGTGATGACGTTGCTGTAGGGATGGGTGCGGGCCTGCTCCGGCGTCAGGTAGCCGGCGTCCACCTGCTCCTGGACGTACGAATGATCCTTGGTGACCTGCGTCAGCTTCCCCTCGCGCAGCAGATACCCTCGACTGTCCCCGACCTGGCCGATCAGGAAGCGCGCGTCGTACAGCACCAGCGCGGTCACGGTGGTCCCCATCCCGCGCTTATCGTGCTCGGTCAGGGTGCGCTGGAAAATCGCCCCGTTGGCGCTGCGGATCGAGAGCCGCATCCGCTCGGTCACTTCGCCGTCGCCGAGCCCTCGCAGCGACCCCAGCTCCCGCGCGATGTGGCGGACGGCCATGTCGCTGGCTACCTCGCCCGCCGCATGGCCTCCCATCCCATCCGCGACGATAAAAATCCCCCGCTCGGGAACCATGAGGTAGTTGTCCTCGTTCCCCGACCGGATGACGCCGACGTCGGACCGACCTGCGCAGGTAATGTGCACGCCGAGTCGTTACACCAGGATCCAGTAGACGAGAGCCGAAGCAGCCACCAACAGCGCCGCGCTTCCCCCACACCCCTTGCCTTTCTTCTGCTGCTGGGCCGCCGGCGCAGGCGCCGCCCGTTTCGCTGGGGCAGCCCCGCGGACGGGTGCCTTCGGAGCGGGCGCCGACGCGGGCACCTTGGCTGGCGGCGCGGCCGGAGGCGCCGGCGCCGCTGGGGGCGGGGGGGGAGCCGCCCGAGCTGCAGGCGGAGGTGGAGGCGGAGGCGGAGCGACGACCTTGAGTGACTCGAGGACCTTGGTCCCGCCGCCCTTGGCGACCCCGAGGGCGTCGTCCGTGGGCTCGAATACCAGCTGCACGTCCCCGAAGCGCACCATGGTGCCCGGCGCAATGGGCGTGTCGGCGCCGATGCGCTCGCCGTCCACAAAGGTGCCGTTGGTGGACTCGAGATCCACCAGCAGCCAGATGCCTTCGCGGCGCTGCAGTTTGGCATGGGAGGTCGACACCGAGTCGTCGGGGATCACGAGGTCGTTGTAGTCGGCTCGTCCGATGTTGGCGACCGGCGTTCTGACGATCAACCGCTGCCCCTTCAGCGCGCCGCTGCGAACCAGGAAGTTGGCCAGCGGACCCAGGGCCGCCCCCGCCGCGGGGGGCGCGGCGGGGGCGGGGGC
>JBOHSO010000450.1:0-4370 GCA_050921685.1 Gemmatimonadales bacterium | reverse complement strand
GTTTCGCGAACCGCTCGGGATCGGGCGACCACGGCACGATATCGATCCGCTCGCCGCCCAGCTCGTTGACCACCGCCTGAACGCGCGAGCCCTTCAGGCCGACGCAGGCGCCCACCGGGTCGATCGCGTCGTCCCGCGAAATGACCGCGATCTTGGTGCGGCTCCCCGCCTCGCGCGCCGTGGCCCGGATCTCCACGATCTGCTGCTGGATCTCCGGGACCTCGATCTTGAACAGCGCCTTGACGAACATCGGGTCGGCGCGGGAGAGAATGAGTCGGGGCCCCTTGGGCGTCTCCTCGATGCGCTTCAGCACCGCGCGGATCGAATCGCCCTGGTGAAAGTGCTCGCGGTGGTTTTGCTCGCGATAGGGGATGATCGCCTCCGCCTCGCGGAACCGGTTCAGCATCACGACGATCTTGCCGCGCTCGATCTGCTGCACTTCGCCGGGGAGCAAGTCGCCGACCTTCCCCGAGAACTCCTCTCGAATGCGCGTCCGCTCGCCTTCTCGCACCCGCTGGATGATGCGCTGCTTCGCCGCCTGGACGGCTGTGCGGCCGAATTCGGCGAACGGCACCTCTTCCTCCAGCACGTCGCCGACCTGGAAATCGGGGTCTTCGTACCGCGCTTCTTCCAGCGCCACCTGGGTCCCCGGCTCTTCCACGGTTTCGACCACCGTCTTCAGTACCACGATGCGGATCGTACCTTTCAGCTCGTCGATCGAAATCTCCGCCCGCACATTGGGGCCGTAGCGCTTCACCAGCGCGGCGTGCAGGCCGTCCTTGAGCAGGTCGATCATCTCTCCGCGCTCGAGCTGCTTGGAGGTCGTCAGCTCGCGGATCGCGGAGACTACGTCGGTCGCGTTTGCCATCAGTTTGTTCCCAGTCGTCAGTCGTCAGCCTACCAATCCACGGCCAGTCGCGCGTCCCGGATCGCGGCGAGCGGTACCGTGCGCGGCTCGCCTCCCAGCGGGACGAGGGTGACGGTGTGCGCGTCGGGCACGGCCTCGATGCGGGCACGGACCCGTCCCACCCCGTCGAGCTTCACGGTCACGTCGCGCCCCACGAACCGCACCCAGTGTCGGTGCCAGCGCAGCGGCCGTTCGAGGCCGGGGCTCGACACTTCGAGCTGGTAGCGCGGGCCGAGCGGCCCGCCGCCGTCCAGCCAGCCTTCCAGAGCCCGGCTCGCTCGCGCGCAGTCTTCGACCGTCACGCGCCGCTCGGGATCGCCCGCAGGCCAATCGATGCGCACTTGAACGAGCGGCCGGTGAGCCGTGCCGCCCAGTCGAAGGTCGGCGAGATCGAGTCCCAATTCCTCCAGCCGGACCCGAAACGCTTCCACCAGGCTGTCGGTGAGCATAAAAAAAAGCGCGGGCCGAACTTCGCCCGCTGTGCCGACGCAATCTACCGCCGCGCCCTCGCCTGTCAAGCCAGTGGTCGGCCCAGATAGGCGACCATGCGACCATCCCGACCGCCCGATGCCCGGTGTGAGAAGAACCGATCATTGTGATGCGCGGTGCAATAGGCCGAGACCGTCACCGTCCCGACGCCGAGCGCCGTCGCCCGGGCGGCCAGAATGGCGCGCAGGTCGACATGCGTTTGGCCCTTCCCGGAACTTCCTGCCAGGCGTTCGACGACTTCAGAACCTACTTCATAACAGTTGCCACAAATACCTACGCCACAATGCATTACAAGTTCGCCCATCGAGACACTCGCTTCCTTCTCGATGTCGTGGAGCGTTCGTTCCAAGATCCCTCCGGCCACGCCGCGCCAGCCGGCGTGCAGCAGGAGCATCACCCCGCTGGCTGGAGCCGCAAGGTAGACCGGAATGCAGTCGGCGACGGTGATGGTCAGGAGGACACCCGCCTGCCGCGTCCCGTGACCGTCTACGGCATCGAGCAGGAGCCAGCCGGAGGGAACGCCATTGTGCCATCGCACGTCGGTCCCGTGCACCTGCTGACTGACCACCACGCTGGGGAAGCGAGGCTGGAAGGCGCGGCGGAACGTTCCCCAGCGGGTCATCACCTGCCCCGCGGGATCGTCGCTCGAGAGGCCGAGGGAAAAGCCGCCTTCTCGCGTCGTGATGCCTGCCGTGAGCCCGAAGCGGGTCGCCCAATCCGGGAGCTCGAGGCGCGGCACAGACAGGTCACCCGCCGGGACCTCCAGCACGAGCGTCTCAGCCTCCATCCTCGCGTCTCTCGATCTGCGCCCCCAGCCCTCGCAGCCGCTCACCGATCGCCTCGTAGCCGCGCTCGATCTGTCCTACGTTGTGGATCACGGAGTCCCCCGCCGCGGCGAGCGCCGCGAGCAGCACGGCCATCCCCGCGCGGATGTCGGGGCTCTCCACCTCGCCGCCGCGCAGCGGCGACGGGCCGGCGATCACGGCGCGGTGCGGGTCGCATAGCACGATGCGCGCCCCCATACCGATCAGCTTGTCCACGAAGAAGAGCCGCGACTCGAACATCTTCTCGAACACGAGCACCGGGCCCTCGCACTGTGTCGCCACGACGATCGCGATCGACATGAGGTCCGCTGGGAACGCCGGCCAGGGACCGTCTTCGAGCTTGGGGATGTGGCCGCCCAGATCGGGCCGGATGCGGCGTTCCTGGTTGCGGGCGACGACCAGCGTGTCGCCATCGAGCCGCGGGCGAACCCCGAGCCGATCGAACGCGAACAGCGTGGCTCGCAGATCCTCGCTCCGCACCCCTTCGATCTTGATGGCGCCGTTGGTGACCGCGGCGAGCCCGATAAATGAGCCGACCTCGATGTGATCGGGACCGATGGCGAACGCCGTCGACGGTGCGGTCAGCCCTGCGCCGCCGTGCACCGTGAGCGTGTTCGTGCCGATGCCGTCGATGCGCGCGCCCAGGCTCACCAGAAACCGGGCGAGATCCTGCACGTGCGGCTCGCTCGCCGCGTTGCGGAGCACGGTCCGCCCCGCGGCGGCGACGGAAGCCATCAGTGCGTTCTCGGTGCCCGTGACGCTCGGCTCGTCCAGAAACACGTCCGCCGCCCTCATGGACTTGGCTTCCAGACGGTACCGGCTCCCCACCTCGAGTTCCGCTCCCAGTGCTTCCAACGCCAGGAAATGCGTGTCGACGCGGCGCCGGCCGATCACGTCGCCGCCGGGCGGTGGCAGCGCGACGCTCCCGAAGCGCGCCAACATCGGACCGGCGAGCAGGATCGACGCCCGAATCTGGGCGCACAGCGCCGGATCGAGCTCGAGCGGCTCGGCCGGGCGCGCGTCCACCTCCACCGTGTTCGGTCCGATCCACGCGACGCGCGCCCCGAGGTGCTCGAGCAGGGCCAGCATGGTCTCGACGTCACGAATGTGCGGTACGTTGTCGATGCGGCAGGGGCGGTCGGCGAGCAGCGTCGCCGCGAGAATCGGCAGGGCCGCGTTCTTGTTGCCGGCGGGGCGGATCGTGCCTTCGAGCGCGCGGCCGCCGGTCACGCAGAACGTCGGGGCCATGGGTGCCCAACCTACCGGCGCGCTTGCGCGCACGTCAAGCGCGGGCGAACGTATCCGCTCGTGTTTCCCCTGCCACCCCTCGTCGCCACGGCCCTCGTGGCCGTTGCCGCGCTGCTCGCGACCCGGCTGGCTCGCCCGCCATGGCTCAGCGGAGCGCTCGGGTGGGCCGCCACCGCGTCCCCCCTCGGCTGGTACCTCGTCGGCACCCTGCTCGGACCCGCGCTTGAGCTGCTCGATCACCCGCTGCTCGAGGCATCCATACCCGTGCTGGCCTGCGCCATCGGCTGGGTCGCCTGCCGTGCGGCAGCTGGACTCGCCTCCCCCATCGATACCCGGACCGTCCGAGCCAGCGGGATCGTCGCCGACGTCGTGGCCTTTCTCGCTCCAGCGGGACTGCTGGTCGCGGCGCTGCGTCTGCTTCCGCCTGCCCTGGTGCCGGTCTGGAAGCCGGTCTGGCCCACCGTGGCGACGCTCGCCGCGGCGCTGGCCGTGGCCGGCGCGGCCTCCCTGCGACACGCTACGATCGGCGCGCTCATCGTCGCGAGCGGCGCGGTGTTTGCGCTCCTGCCCTTGGCTACGAGCGCCGGCTTGCGGGAGACGGCGCAATGGATGGGGTTCACGCTCGGAGGCGCCGTGCTGTGCACGCTCTTCGCCGAGCGCCTCGCGCGCGGATCGGACACGCCTATGCCGGGAATGATCGCGGCGATCTGCCTGGGTGCCGGGATCGGCCTCGCCAGCGGCGCGTCCCCGTTCGTCGTGTGCGCCCTGACGGGTTTGGCGCTGGCGCGCTGGTCGCCCGCGCACGCCCGGCTCGCCCGTGAGCTCGCGACGAGCGAGCCGGCAGTCGCCGCCGTCCTGTGGGTGGCGGCCGGTGCGCTCGTCAGTGGTCCCTTCCCCGGGGT
>JBOHSO010000449.1:0-2762 GCA_050921685.1 Gemmatimonadales bacterium | reverse complement strand
CCTTCAGCCGAGAGCGATTGGAGCGATAGGGCACCAGCCGCTCGTAGAGCTCGGCCGCCGGGAACGGGACGGCGATGCGCGCGTCCCGCGAGAGCACCTCCACCAGGCACTCGAACAGGCGATCCAGCTCGTCAGACACCCGTCGCCCGTCCGCCTTCCCCCGTCCCGCTCATTGCACCACCACGACGCCCTTCATGAAGGGATGTGGCGTGCAGTTGTAGGTGTAGGTACCCGGGCGCTCGAAACGATGGACGAACGACCCGTTCGGGCCGATCAGTTCCGAGCCGGGCTCGCCGCCGTCGAACGTCACGGTATGGGCCACCGGGTCGGCATTGTTCCAGCGAACCGCCGCTCCGGCCGAGATCGTGACCGTGTCGGCGCGGAATCTCATCCCGCCGATCGTCACCGTGGCGGCGACGGGCGTTCCCGCGTCGCCGCTGGTGGCGGCCGGGGGACGCTTGCCGAACCAGGCGCCGAAGCGGTTGAGGTGCAGCGGGATGGTGAACTCGAAGCCGTACAGCAGGTTCGAGCCGCCGCGGAAGAAGCCACGGCGCGATGCGCTTTCGATGGTGTTCACATCTACGTTGCTCACGTGCAACGAGAACAGGTGGGGCGAGTTGGGGATCTGGAACAGGAACCCCGCACCCCATGCCGGCTTCTCGAGTGGCGACGGGGACATGAGCGACGCGACGTCGCCGGTGAGCGCTACGTAGTCGTTGAGCCTGACCGCCACTCCCGCCGCGAGCGCGGTGCGCGCCTTGTTGCTGTCGTAGGGTTGGCTCATCGCGCGGATCGCCCCCGACACGGTGAGCGGCCCAGTGGCATAGTCGGCCGCGACCTCGCCGTCGAAGCTGCTGGAAGCCGCGTTGTAGGCGGGGGTCAGCGCCACGACGAGGCGGCTGCGCTCGGGGCTGGTCACCTGCCAGCGTCCGTACAGCTCGAATTCATTGGGCTTCGCCGCGGTGGTGGAGTTGGTGGCGTAGTGCACGCCCAGCGCGGTGCGCGCCGGCAGCCCGAGCGCGAAGGTGAACATCGGCGTGTTACGCACCTTATTGAGCGCGACCGACTGCCCGACCACGAAGCGATGCAGGAAGTTGAACTGGAGCACGCCCGGATCCGGTATCCAGGTCCCGCCGAGGTTGGGCGTTCGGTCGAGCCGCGTTTGCGCGGGCAGGCGCGCGCCGCCGAGCAGCAGCACCGTCGTGAAGATCAGCAGCGAAGTACGCATGAAGGGCTCCCTCAAGGAAGGTGAAGACTCAATTCTGTCGCAGCGTGGGAGTCACCGCCACTCGCGCACCCAGTGGTCGTACGGCACCGGCGTGACCCCACCCTGGGCGAGCACTTCGATCCCGGAAGGATCGCGATACGCCTTCCGGTAGAACACGTGCGTGACTCCGGAATTGATGATCAGCTTGGCGCACATGGTGCACGGAGAGGCGCTGACGAACACCACCTTGTCGCGCACGTTGCCGGGCGCCTTGACCAGGGCGTTCATCTCCGAATGGATGCAGCCGCAGTTGCCGGGGACCGCGCTGTCGCATCGGTTGGCCAGCCCCTTGGCGTTTCCATTGTAGCCGATGGCCAGGACGTTCTCGAGCAGCTGATCGGTCACCACGGTTCCCACCTGCAGTCGCACGCAGGTCGAGCGCTTGGCCAGCTCTTCGGCCATGCGCATGTAGACCTCGTACAACGGGATGCGCTCGACTGGCGGCGGGTCCGTGCCGTCCGGAAGGAGATTGAGCCGGTGCGTGTTCGCCGGCACGCCGTCCTTACGGGCGCTCATGGACTTCCGGGTCGGGGTCGTAGTCCTGGTACTTGCCCCGCGCGCGTTGCTGCTCGAGCCAGCTGTCGAAATCGGAGGGGACCAGACCGTTGGAGCGCTCTTGCCGCTCGGCGGCCCGGATCGCCCGCATGTTGGCGTACTCGTTCTTCGGGTGGTCGGCGTGACCCCGCACCCACCGCCACGTGAGTGTGTGGGCCGCCGCCGCCTGATCCAGCTTCCGCCACAGCTCGAGATTCTCGATCGGGCCGTTCTTCTTCTTCCACCCCCGCGCCTTCCAGCCGGGCAGCCATTCGTTCATGCCCTTGATGAGATACTCCGAGTCGGAGACATAGGTGACGCGGGCGTGCTGCCACTGGCGCCGGATCCATTCGAGGGTCACGATGGCGCCGGCCAAGGCCATCCGGTTGTTGGTGGTCTGCGGCGCACATTCATACACGTCCCAGCGCGCCACGCTGTCGCCCGCCGGGGCCTCCACCAGCGCGGCGTTGCCGCCGGGACTGGGCTTGGAGCGGTCGTTGCCGAGGCAGCTCTCGTCCGCATGGACGAGCACCGGGGTAACGGCGCCGGCAGACATCAGGGCTGAATGGCGACCGGCAGGTCGGTGTGCAGCAGGATCTGCTCCGTGTGCGAGGCGACGCTGGGACGGCGCTCGCCCGGACCGCGTGGGATATGCGCCCCGGCGAACAGGGCGTCCGCCCGGATGGCGCGCACCACCTGGGCGACGACCTCCGCGGCGCTGCCTTCCTCGAGATGCGCCTGGAACTGTACACCCAGCAGTGACAGCTCCGCCTCGGCCTGTCCGAGCACGCGTGTGCCCTCGGCGCGGTCGCGGTACGCGTGAATGACATGCACGGTGCTGCCGGCGACGCTGGCGAACCGCGCTGCCAGATCGAGCGCACGCCGATTGCGACCGTCGAAGGCCACCGCACAGGCGCGCATCGGCGACGGGGCGCCGCCGCACACAATCACGCAGCGCTCG
>JBOHSO010000448.1:0-4028 GCA_050921685.1 Gemmatimonadales bacterium | reverse complement strand
GGACCGAGGAGATGCTGGTCAAGGCGCTGTTCCGCTATCACGCAACGCTCGAGAACGCGGGAATCCTCTACGACGGCTCAGAGGAGCGACGCAACACCTACACGCTCGAGGGCGGGGACGTCCATCCGCTGCGGCCGGATCTCCTGGTGCTCGGCTTCAGCGAGCGCTCCAGTCCAGCGGCGCTGGACCAGCTGTGCGACCTCGCGTTCGAGCGGTGCGGGGTGACCGACGTCATCATCATCGTGCTCCCCACCGAGCGCACGGCCATCCACCTCGACATGATCTTCACCCAGATCGACCGGGAGACGTGCGTCGTCTATCCCCCGTTCTTCGTGGGTCCCGAGCGCCTCGCGGTGCTGCACCGTCGGCGGCGCTCCAAAGGGGTGAAGGAGATTCCGAATTTCTTTGCGGCGATGCAGGCGGTGGACCTGCCGCTCGAGCCGGTGTTCTGTGGCGGGAACGCCCGCCCGGTCCAAGAGCGCGAGCAGTGGTCCTCGGCGTGCAACTTCGTGACCGTGCGGCCCGGCGTGGCCGTGACCTACGCGCGCAATGAGGCGACGCTGCGCGAGCTCGAGCACGCCGGCTTTCGCGTCCTCACCGCGGTGAACCTCCTCACCGGGGAGGCGTGGCTCGAAGACGGGGAGCGGGTCATCATCACGATGGAGGGGAGCGAGCTGGTTCGCGGCGGTGGGGGCCCCCGGTGCATGACGCTCCCGCTGCGACGGGACGACCTGTGACGAGCGAACGGTGAGACATGGCCCACACAACCCTCACGGTGGGTCGTCTCACCTGCCACCTGCTTGAGGCCGGCACGCAGCGGCTCGACGGCGGCGCGATGTTCGGCGTGGTGCCCAAGCCGCTGTGGGAGCGACGCATCGCGCCGGACGCGCGAAACCGGATCCCGCTCGCCCTGCGCTGCCTCCTGGTCGAGCACGACGACGGCCTCGTGCTCGTGGACACGGGGATCGGCGATAAGGACGACGCCAAGTTCCGCGATATCTACGGCGTCGAGAACGCCGGCACGCGCGGCCGCACGTTGCTCGAAGACGCCCTGACGGCCCTCGGCCATTCGGCCGCCGACATCCGCTGGGTGATCAACACGCACCTGCATTTCGACCACGCCGGCGGCGATACCTACCGGGACGGCGCCGGGGCGATCCGCCCCAGTTTTCCGCGCGCCCGCTATGTGGTGCAGCGCGGTGAGCTCGAGTTCGCCCGGCACGCCAACGAGCGCACCGCCGGGAGCTACCTGCCGCCGAATTTCGCCACGATCGATTTCCAGCTGCTGGATGGCGAATCCGAGGTCCTCCCGGGCATTCGTTGCCTGCCGACGCCGGGGCACGTTCCGTTTCATCAGTCGGTCGTGATCGAGAGCGGCGGGGAACGGGCGTGTTTTCTGGCCGACCTCGTCCCGACGACGGCGCATCTGCCGCTCGCCTGGATCATGGGGTACGACCTCGAGCCGCTCGTCACGCTCGAGACGAGGCGTCGGTTGTACCAGCAGGCCGAGGGAGAGGGATGGCGACTGTGGTTCGAGCATGATCCGGTGGTGGCGGCTGGTCGACTCGCCCGCGAGGGGAAAGGGTTCGGGCTTGTGGACCCTGTGCGTGCGGGATAGCTTCTCCCCCGGAGTCGCCAAGCGGGCGTTGTGGGCGCCCCACCTCCAGGCCCTTCCGGGAGATCCCGGGGGGAGCCCCAAGGTCCGAGACGGTCATCAGTCGCCACAGCACGGTCGGGCAGTCGCCGACTGAACGCCGGGCGCTTGACGACTCGCGCAGCGGATCCCGGGGTCATGGGGGTCCGCGTTTTTCGTTCTAAGAGGAGGCCAACACCTGGCGATCGAGAGCAGCAGCAACAACAAGCAGCCGCGCACCCGCATCAATCGGATGATCCGCATCAGCCCCGTGCGGGTGATCGGGGATGACGGCTCGCAGCTCGGGGTGCTGACGATCGACGAAGCGATCGCGGCGGCGCAGGAACGCGGTCTCGACTTGGTGGAAGTGGCGCCGCTGGCGCGCCCCCCCGTCGTCAAGATCATGGACTACGGGAAGTTCAAGTTCGAGCAAGCCAAGGCGGCGCGGGCGGCGAAGAAGAAACAGCACGTGATTCACCTGAAGGAAGTGAAGTACCGGCCCGGGATCGACGATCACGATTTTGCGTTCAAGACGCGCCACGCGCGCGAGTTCCTGCAGGACGGGAACAAGGTGAAGGTGACGATGATGTACCGGGGCCGGCAGATGGCGCACATCGAGCTGGGGCGCGAGGTGCTCGATCGCGTGGCCGCCGAGCTCAAGGATATCGGCAAGATCGAGCAAGAACCGCGGCTCGAGGGGCGTAACATGTCGATGGTGCTGGCGCCGAAATGACTGGTGCCAGGTGTCCGGTGCCGGGTGTCGGTCTCCGCATCCCGGGCACCCGACCCCAGACACCTGAAACCTGAAGGGTTCACACCATGCCGAAAATGAAATCCAAGCGCGCGCTGCGGAAGCGGGTGCGGTTGACCGGCTCGGGCCGGTTGCGCCGGCATCGCGCGATGAAGAGTCACATCCTGACCAAGAAGCATCCGAAGCGGAAGCGCCAGCTGCGGAAGGGGGCGCTGGTCGCGCATGCGGATGAACGCCGCCTCAAGCGGCTGCTGCTGGCGTAAGGAGAGACCCGTATGCCTCGCGTCAAGAGCAACGTCGCGCGCCTGAAGCGCAAGAACAAGGTAATGAGGCTCGCCAAGGGCTACTTCGGCGGGCGCAGCAAGCTCTGGAAGGCGGCCAAGGAGAGCGTCGAGCGGGCGCAGCGATACGCCTACCGCGATCGGCGCCGGAAGAAAGGTGAGTTCCGGCGGCTGTGGATCACCCGGATCAACGCCGCGGCCCGGCTACACGATCTCTCCTACAACCGGCTCATGAGCGGACTGCGGCGGGCCGGCGTAGAGATCAACCGCAAAGTGCTCGCCGATCTCGCCGTGCGAGACCCCGGCGCGTTCGAGCAGTTGGCGGAGGTCGCGAAGAAGGCCCTCTGACCATGCGCGACCTCCTCGCGAGCCTCGACGGCCTGCGGGAGCGTCTCCGCGAGATTCCCCAGGCAGACGAGCGCCGACTACCCGAGTTCCGGACCGAAATCCTGGGACGCAAGGCCGGCGCCCTCACCGAGATCCTCAAAGCCCTGCCCGCGCTCGATCCGGCAACCCGGAAGGCGGTGGGGGAGGTGGCGAACACCCTCAAACGAGAATTCGAGACGGCGTTCGACGCGCGCGAGCGGGAGCTGGCGCAGCCGGGTCGCGCGCTGGCGGCGATCGACCCGACGATGCCGGGGCGGGCGCAGTGGCATGGCGGCCTGCACCTCGTCACCCAGGTGGTGGACGAGATCTGCGAGATCTTTCGGGAGCTTGGCTGCACCCGCGCCGTCGGGCCCGAGGTCGAAACCGAGCGCAACAATTTCTACGCCCTCAACTTCTCCAAGGACCACCCGGCGCTCGACGCCCAGGATTCGTTCTACGTCACCGACGACCTGCTGCTCCGCACGCACACGTCGCCCGTCCAGATCCGAACGATGGAAGCCTTTCGGCCGCCGATCCGCGTGGTCATTCCGGGTCAGGTGTACCGCCGCGATCCGTTCGACGCGTCGCACGCGCCCGTGTTCGAGCAGATCGAAGGACTGGTGGTGGACGAAGGCGTGTCGTTCGTGGATTTGAAGGCGACGTTGAGCTACTTCGCGCGCCGCTTCTTCGCGGCAGATGCGGCCGTGCGGTTTCATCCGTCCTTCTTCCCGTTCACCGAGCCGTCGGCCGACATGAGCGTGCGCTGCACCGTGTGCGGCGGCGGCGGTTGTGCCACGTGCAAGCAGACGGGGTGGATGGAGATCCTCGGCAGCGGGATGGTCCACCCGGCCGTGCTCGAGAACTGCGGCATCGACGCGGAGCGCTACACCGGGTTTGCGTTCGGCATGGGCCCGCACCGCATCGCCATGCTGCGCTACGGGATTCCCGACATCCGCCTGCTGTACGAGAGCGACGTGCGGTTCTTGTCCCAGTTCGC
>JBOHSO010000447.1:0-5018 GCA_050921685.1 Gemmatimonadales bacterium | reverse complement strand
CACGTGAGAGGGTCCACTTCATAGCTGCGCCGCAGGAGCTCGGCCCACCGCCGCCCCGCCGCACGGAGCGGCAGCACGTCGCGCTCGGCTACCACGATCTCGGTACGTGGGGGCGAATCGCTCGTTGTACACCAGTTGCAGCGTGCGGAACTGGTCGCTGACGAGCCGAAAGAGGGGCGAGGCCTGCGCGCGCCGCGGCCTGTAGACGCCAACGGGCGCCGGGCCACCAGGGCGACACGCCGGCGCCCGGCCGGTACCGACCGCGTCCATCGCCGGTCCTGCAGCTTGAGCGGTCTAACAAGCGCTTTGAAGCTGGCGGGCGCGCCGACGCCCAGGAGCTAGTGCACGGGCGCCGCGGGCAGGTGCAGCGTCGAATCGGGTGCGGTGAGGATGGCCTCGACCAGGACCCGCTCCCCTGTCGTGGCCAACACGACTTCAACCAAAAGCGAATCTTCGCGGTCCGGGGAACCCGGCGGTGTCCCGCGTGAACAGTAGAACCCCACCGTAAGATGCACAGATCTCAGGCTAGGATCCTCGATCGGACCTGACCCATGGTGGAATGCCCCCCAGACGTTCCCGCGCCGGAAATGCGAGCGGCGACCCATCACTGCGATCGCCGCGTCTGCGCCGGGGAATCGGATGCGGTCTCATGTTCGCCTCCTCCTTCGAGGTCGGGGCCCTCCTCGGCGCGATTCGCCGATCAGCCACGCGACGCTGACGCCCAAAGCATCCGCGACCCGCACGAGCCTATCGGCGCGCGGCAGCTTGCGCTCCAGCTCCCAGGCCGCGACGGTGACCTTGCTCACGTCGATCCGGGCGGCGAGCCCAACGATCGAGAATCCAGACGCGAGCCGCGCTTCGCGGAGCTTGACGGCCAACGCCCGAGCGAATCGTGCACGCAGCATCACCATGTCTGTTTCTCTCCCGCTTGCATGTTCTGCTCGATAGCGTCGAGCAGCGCGCCCAACTCCCCGTGAAGGGATCTGATCTCATTCTTATCGAACGTCGGAAACTCTTCACCGCGCGTTAATTCGGCGGACCGCCGCGCCAGCTTACAAAATGTTTCCAACGCAATCACGTACGACCGCACCGGGGACGTGCGCTTCATGAGAAACCTCCCTAGTGTGTGCGCTTCGCGACGGTGACCGCCGCGTTGGGGAACCGCGCCCACAACGCCCTGCGTCACGTCCCGTTGCTTCGTGCCGCGGGGAAACACCGCCGTCACGGTCCAGGTCGTGGACCCGTCGGTGTAGCGCCCGTGATCGGTCCACACGGCACCGAGTCGCACGAGCCGATCCTCCAGCAAGTCACGGTACGCCTGACCCATCGTGATCGTGAACGTCATGTCTGGTCTCCCTTCGTCTCCACGTTCTTGGCCGGGCCGCCGAGGGCACTGAAGCGGGGCGGCTCCACAATGTCGCCGACCTCCCCGTTCGGGTCGTCGCCCGCCGGGGCGATCCGCACTTCGGTCAGGGTGTACTCCGGCCAGAGCTCCAGCTCGCGTCGCACGTCGGCCGCGTCAAGCCGGGTCACGCTCAGGGTGAGGGCCTCCGTCGTCGCCGCGATGTCCCACCGCTGCAGGACGAGGCCGTGCTTCACCAACGCGTCGCGGAGGCTCGCCATGAGGGCAGGGTCGGGGTCCGCCCACTCGCCCGTGACGATCGTGATCGGCAACACCTCGGCGACCGGGCGCGAGCGCTTCTCCCGCCGGGGGCGGTTCGTCGCTTTCCGCTTCATGAAATCCTCCTCACGCGCACCACGTTGTCGCGCGTCGCGATGCCCGGCGTGCCGTACCGCCCGCCGAGGTTGAGCACGAACAGGTCGGCCGCGACGTTGTGGATCACGACGCGGCCCGTCCGCTCCTGTCCGTGGGGCGTCACGATCGTCACCCGATCGCCCACGCGGATGGTATCGAAGGTCGCCTGCATGGTGTCTCCTTGTGAGGGTTAGATGAGGTCGCCGCCACCGGCCGCCCGAACCGCCCGCCGCGCGGCCGTCGTCGGGTCCATGTCGTCGTCGAACCAGTCGCGATACGGCGCGTCCGCGAGGTCGTTGGCCGAGAGGCCGACGATCCGTTCCACCGTCGCGTCCACTGCCTTCATCCACTGCGCGAAGGTCGCCTTCATGTTTCCTCCTGATGGTGATCGGGCACTGCGGGTGGGACTTCGGTGCAAGACCAGCGCGGGGCCTCGAACCCCACTGCTGGGGGGCCAGCTAACCGCGGCATTCCCCGCGGCGCTCCCCTCTGGTCGTCGTCGTCTCGCGATCGCGTTCCCTCGCCGCCCGGTCGTGGATTCGTGTTCGGCCGGTGACCCGGTGAGCCAGCGCCGCCTGCGTCGTTTCGCTCATCGCGGCGCCCTGCGGGACGGCCGTGGCCGGTTGCCCTTGAGTGAGGCGCCTGCGACTGCGGGGCTGGTTCGTTGACCTTCGCGCTATGGATCGGGGGGCTCTGCGTGGGGTTGCTTGGGCGGTGCCGCCCGCTGCTGATCCCCTAGTCGGCCGCCGTCACGACCCCGGCCGACAACCTATAGTATGCCGCCATGGCGGTGGTGTCCATGTGACACTGCCACTTCGGCAGACCAACTTCGAGGTCAGGGGAACGCGATCGGCCTCGGCGGGCCGGAAGCGCCCTCACTGGCAAGGAGACACGTTTACCGGGTAAAACGGCCGTCGGGGGGCGGGTCCGTATGGCGATGGCCCCTGGGGGCAGATCGTCAGTCCTACGCCAGGATTGCACCGTGCGAACTGGCACTTTCGCCGACCTCGCGCCCTTTACCGCGTTCGCGCCAGCGCCCGCACGGCCTTCAAGACGTCGCTCAGCGCCTGGCGCGGGATCAGCACGGTCCCACCGATCTGGATCGTGTCCGCGACGCGTCGGCCGGAAGTGATTCTGAGGAGATCATCGAGCTTCTGCAGCAGCAGTACGCGGTGCGGTCCCGTCGCGACCGTGACCGTCGACGCTTCCCCCGCCGCCGCCACGCAATGCGGCGCGTGCCCGCCGTCGGCGGCCGGACGCCGCTGACAGACGTGGCACTTCCACGCGCGATGGGGGGAGTGGTTCATCTCAGACCATCAGACCATCGCGCGACGAGGTGGCCGGGCGCGGTTGGAGAGACTCGAACACGACCGCCTTGCGCCCGGGCCGGAGCCGACACCGGACCGAGACCCGGCACCATCGTCACGACCGCGCCGTGCCGAACCGGTCGCCTTCAACCGCACCGGCCGGTGGCACCCACACGGGCGTTTCCCGCTCCGGACCCGTCGACGCGACTGCCGGCAGCGCGATCGCCGCGCGGATCGCTTCCGGCAGCTCGTCGCGATGCGCGTGCAACCACGCGAACGCTGCTTGGCGCCACACCGCGACCTTCCGCGCCTCGGTGTCCGACGCGAGGATCACCGCGATGAGCCGCCGCGGTTCCGCGACCGACAGCCCGTCGACCTTCAGGCCCCGCCGTCCGGGCGATCGGACGACGGGAATGCTCGGCGTCTTGATGCCGGGGAACGCTTTCACGAGGACGGCCGCCAGCTCGTAGCGCGCCAGGACTTTCTCCCACACCTGATTCGCCACGATCACGTCGCGCGCGTTCGGGTCGCGCAGGCGCTCGTCGAGCTGCACGGAGAAACTCCCGATCGCCCGCGCGCTGTCCAACAGGATTTTTTCCGCCGCGGTCCGCGCCGATCCCTCGCGCTCGACGGCGAGCTGGCGCTCGATCTCGACCAATTCGGCCCGCGCCCGTTCCCGGTCCGTCGGCTCGTCGATCAGCCGCCGCAACCGTTCCGCGCGCGCTTCCAGACTCGGCTCCTGCTTCGTGGCGCTCATCGTTCCGACTCCTCGGTGAAGGTTTTAGAAAAGCCGACGTCCGGGAGTCGAACCCGAATCCGCTGGGGCCATGAGAGCCCGTCGCGGCGTACCGCTCGCCGGTCGCGCCGGATACAAGCCTGCCAGAGCCTGCGGCCAGCGACTACGGCGTGACCGCGAGAGCCCGGGCACGGTCACGTTATCGTGCGCGTACGTTTGGGCTCTCGGACGGCATTCCACCGGCCGCCGGGTCGCGCGCGCACACCGCTGCTGCAAATCACTTCTGGATCGTGTCGCACCAAAAGATCCCCGTGAGCGTTCCGGCGCCGCCCTGGGCGACCACGACCGCGTCGATCGCGCCGATGCTGTGCGTGACGGCCATTGTTCAGGCTCCCTCCGTCATGCGCCGCCCGAAGCTGTCGGACTGCAGTTGCCCCTCCAGATCGGCGATCCGCGCCTCGCGATTCATCCGTTCCGTCGCGGACACGTGATCGATCCCCTCGCGGAGGTCGATCAACTCCATCTTGATCGCCTTCTTCGCCTCGGGCGTGAGCCGCCAGTAGTCGACGCACGGCGCGAACTGCGGTGGGGGCGGCGTGCCCTCCGTGGTGACCGTGACCACGGTCCCGTCCGTCTTGACGAACCGCTGCTCCCGAATCTGCTGCCCGGCGACCAACCTGCCGTCTGTCGTCAGGAAGTGCACGACGGGGCCACCGTCGGGGTCCACACCCCGCGCCGTGAGCGCGCGACGGACCTTCTGGTCGAGCTTGTCGACCTCGGCCGCGAGGTCCTCCACCGCGCTCGGGCCCGGCCGCGGCGCGGACGCCCCGCCCCCCATTGATCCCGTTTTGCCGATGCACAGCGCCAACTTTCCCATCATTCCCTCCTGTTGTGTGGTGCCACCATCAGTTCCCCAGCGCGTCGCGCAGCGCGTCGGTCGCGTGCTGATCGAACGTCACCCGCCCGGTGTCGCCGGGCGCGTGCGCCGCCGCCCAGTCGCGCTGGGCCTCGCGGTCGAGGCGGGCGTTCTCTTGCGCGATCAGCTTCGCCATCCAGTCGCCCAACTGCCGCTCGCGCTCCTCGCGCGTCGCCGGGGCCGGGGGCGCGACCGACGGGCGGCGCCGTCGTTTGGTCTTGCGCGGCGTCGTCATACTAGCCGAACACCACCTTGCGGCGGGGCGGTCCGAGATCGGCGATCACCAGCGTCAGCGCCCCGACG
>JBOHSO010000446.1:0-2706 GCA_050921685.1 Gemmatimonadales bacterium | reverse complement strand
TTGATGCGCTCCTCAAACTGGCCGCGGTACTTGGTGCCGGCGACCATCATGGCCAGGTCGAGGACGACAATCCGGCGATCGCGCAGCAGCTCCGGAACGTTGCCGTCCACGACCATCTGAGCCAGCCCTTCGACGATGGCCGTCTTGCCGACGCCGGCCTTCCCGACGAGCGCCGGGTTGTTCTTGTTGGCACGCAGCAGGATGTCGACCACGCGGGCGATCTCGGCGTCGCGGCAGCGTACCGGCTCGAGGCCGCCGCGTCGCGCGAGGGCGGTGAGATCCACGCCGACGCGCTCGAGCACGTCGCCCGTCTCGAACAGCCCCGCCAGCGGATCGCTCACCGCATCACGCGCCGCTCAGGAAATGCCGATACCATTCGACGATCGCGTCTCCCCAGACGAAGGCCACCCCGGCACCCACCGCCAGGAATACCCCGAAGGGGACGAGGCGCTTCTTGCGCAACGACAGCGGGACGAAGATCAGCGTTCCAATCAGCGCCCCGGCGAAGATCGTCAGCAGCACGCCCTTCCATCCCACGAAGCTGCCCACCATCGCCATCATCTTGATGTCGCCACCGCCCATCGCCTCCTCGCCGAACACCCAGCGGCCCGCCACCCCCACGACGAACAACAGCCCAAACCCCACCGCAGCGCCCATCACCGCCTGCAGGAACCCCTGCCAGCCGCCGACCAGCGACAGCGCGAGGCCCAACGCCAATCCGCCCCACGTGTATTCATCCGGGACGAGGTAGTGGCGCGCGTCCGTGATGCCGATGCCGAGCAGGATCGTGCCCAGGAGAGCGGCCGCCAGGGCGGTGATGGTCGCGCCGTAATACAGGTACGCGGCGAGCCACATGGCGCCGACCAGCGCCTCGATGAGCGGGTACTGTAAGGAAATCCGGTGCCCGCAATGGCGGCACTTGCCGCGCAGCACCAGCCAGGAAACGACCGGGATGTTGTCGTACCAGACGATGCGCTGCCCGCACTGCGGGCAGGTGGAGGGGGGCCGCACCAGCGATTGCTCCTTGGGGAGGCGGAGGATGCAGACGTTGAGGAAACTGCCGACGCACAACCCGGCGATGGTCACGGCCACGGCGATGAACGCGTCAGCGGCCACGCGACACCTCGTACAGGAGAATCCCCGCCGCCACGGCCACATTGAGCGATTCGGCCCCCGACACCAGCGGGATGGCGACGCGCCGCGCGGCGATGGCATTCAGGTGGGGCCGAATCCCGGCGCCTTCGTTGCCCACGATCACCGCGATCGTTCCGGTGTGCTGGGCCGGCGCCAAGCGGTGCAACGGCTCCCCGTCCGCCGCCGTGGCCCAGAGCGTCACATCGTGACGGCGCGACCACGCGATGAACCCCGCATCGTCGAAGGCGAGCACCGGATGGCGGAAGGTCGCGCCCATGGCGGCGCGCAGCGTCTTCGGCCCCCACACATCCGCCGTCCCGCGCAGCGCAATCGTGGCGCGCGCGCCGAGGGCGTACGCGGTCCGCAGCAGCGTGCCGACGTTGCCCGGGTCCTGGACGCCGTCGATCACGAGCAGCGTGGGCGCGCCCGCGAGCGACACGTCGTCCGGCGTCCAGCGGCGCGGCTCCACCACCGCGATGATCCCTTGCGGCGAATCGGTGTCGGCGAGCTGCGGGAACAGCTTGGCGGACACCTCCTGCACCGAGACCGCCTGGCTCGACAACACGGTCCGGAGCTCGGTGCCGCGCGTGGTCCGCGCCAGCTCCGGCCCCACGACGACCCCGCTGATTCGCACGCCCGCCGCGAGCGCTTCCTCCACCAACCGCACCCCTTCCACCAGCGCCAGGCCGCGTCGCCCGCGCGCCTTGCGTCGTTTGAGATCGCGGATCGTGGATGTCAGATTAGTGGCGATGCGCACTCCCCGTGATCGCCGGCTCCCCCGTTGCTGCGTCGCGCACCCCTGTAACTTCACCCGGGCGGCCCGCCCAGCCAAGCGGAGCGTCCTGAACCAGCCCGGCCACGTATGAGAATCGCGCTGACAATCGCCGGCTCCGATTCGGGCGGCGGGGCCGGAATCCAGGCCGATCTGAAAACGTTCCATCAGTTCGGGGTGTTCGGCACCAGCGTCGTCTGCGCCGTGACCGCCCAGAATACGCGAGGGGTCCGGGCCTGGGAGCCAGTCCCCGCCGCCCTCGTGGCCGCGCAGATCGATGCCCTCGCCGACGATTTGCCGCCGCACGCGGTCAAGACCGGGATGCTCGGCACAGCGGAGATGGTCGAGACCGTGGCCGACGGGCTCGCGCGTCGCCGGCTCCCCAACTACGTGCTCGACCCGGTGATGATCGCCTCGTCCGGAGACCGGCTGCTGGCACCGGAAGCCGAGCGGCTGGTGGCACGGCGCCTCGTCCCGCTCGCCACGTTAGTCACACCCAACCTCGCCGAGGCGCAGATCCTCGTCGAAGCAGCAGTGGGAACGCCGGAGCAGATGGAGCGCGCCGGCCGCGCTCTGATCCGCCAAGGCGCCCAGCTGGCCCTCGTGAAAGGAGGCCACCTCGAGGGCGCCGAAGTCGTGGACGTCCTGGTGAGCGCCCGCGGGGCGCATCGCTTCACACACCCGCGCCTCGACACGACCTCGACCCACGGCACCGGTTGTACCCTCTCCGCCGCCATCGCGGCGGGGCTGGCGTTGGGCCGGCCTCTGGTTGCCGCCGTGGAGGATGCGCTCGACTTCGT
>JBOHSO010000445.1:0-4231 GCA_050921685.1 Gemmatimonadales bacterium | reverse complement strand
GGTCGGGGCGGGCGGCCAGGCGCGGTGGGTGAGGCGGGGGGCGAGCGGCGGCACCGACCGATTCGCCCTCGATCCCGCTGCCCGGCGCCTCGTAGCCGATCGCTTCCCAAAGACGCGCAAGAGTTCGTGCGGCTACGCCCTCGATGCGTTCGCGGAATCGGGGGATGAGCTCGACCTCTTCATCGGCGCCGAGGGGACCCTGGGAGTCGTCACCGCCGTCGAATGGCGGCTCGACCCGATTCCCCCGGCGGTGGCGGGGGTCGCGCTGGGCCTCGGGGATTTCACCGCCGTGAGCGAGGCGGTCCAGTTCCTGGTCGCCCTGGATCCGTCGGCAGTCGAGCTGCTGGATCGGACCCTCCTGGACTTCGTCGAGCGGGCGGGCGGCGCGGTCCCAGAGGGCGCCGCCTGCCTGTTGCTGGTCGAGTTCGAGCGGGACACGCCCGCCGCCGCTCGTGGGGCCGTGGGAGACGCGGTGCGCGGGCTCAAGCACTTGACTGTCGAGGTCGAGACGGCCGTCGATCGCACCGGGCTCGAGCGCCTGTGGACGGTCCGGCGCCTCGCGAGCCCGGCCCTCGCCCGGCTGCCCGAAACTCGTCGCTCGCTCCAGGTAGTCGAGGACGGCTGCGTTCCGCTGGACCGGCTGGCCGAGTATGTCGCGGAGCTGCGGGCGGCGGCGGAGCGGCACGCGATCCCGGTAGCGATCTTCGGCCATGCCGGCGACGGCCACGTGCACGTGAACGCCTTGCCCGATCTCTCACGCCCTGGCTGGCCAGGGGCGTTGGAGGGACTGTACCGCGACGTGATCGATCTGCTCGTGCGGCTCGGCGGCATCCCGAGCGGCGAGCACGGCGATGGGCGGCTGCGGGCCGGGGTGCTCGAGCGGTTCTTCGGTAGCCACGTACTGTCGCTGTTTCGCGACCTGAAGCGCGCCTACGACCCACGCGGGATTTTCAATCCCGGTGTTATACTCCCCTCGGCCGATTGGGCGCCGCTCGCCGACCTGAAGGTGGGCCCACACGCGGTGCCGATTCCCGACGACATCGCGGCCCGGCTCCGCGCCATGGAGCGGGAGGCAACCTGGGCCACCCCCAAGACCGAGCTCGCCCGCTGATGGAGATCTTTCGCGCACCTCGCATCACCCTGATCGCCCGCCCACAGTTTCTCGAGCCCACGCACCTCGCCGTCCAGTGGAAGGGCGACGCGTCGGACGGCGAGCGGCTGGCGGAGTTCGCCGGTCGCGTGTGCTACATGAGCCAGCACAATCCGGCGCAGCGTGCCACGGCCGAGTACCTCGAGAACATCAAGAAGCAGGGGCACGGCTCGGTCCTGGAGCACACGGTGTACGTGCTGCTGATTGAGGGCATCTCCCGCTCGTGCTCGCACGAACTGGTGCGACACCGGGCGGGGTTCGGGTACTCGCAGCTCTCGCAGCGGTATGTGGACGAATCGCACGCCGCGTTCGTCCTGCCCCCGGCGATCCTGGGCGATCCGGCGCTCGAGGGCGACTGGGAGCGGCAAGTGACCGCAGCACAGACCGCGTACGTGCGCGCCGTCGACGCGCTGATGGAGCGCTACAACTGGATGAGCGACAAGGTGCACCGTCGCAAGGTGGCGCGCGAAGCGGCACGCAGCGTGCTGCCCAACGCGACGGAGACGAAGATCGTGGTCTCGGGAAACGTGCGGGCCTGGCGCACCATGCTCGAGCTGCGCTGCGGCGAAGGCGCGGAACTCGAGATTCGTCGCATGGCGGTCGACACCTTGCGCGTGCTGCAGCGCGAAGCGCCCGCGTTCTTCTCCGACTTCGAGATCTACGTCGCCGACGATCGAGTGGAGTCCGCGCGCGTCGCGTACCACAAAGTCTGACCGGCCCACCCGTTTTTTTTCTTCGCCCTCCCTATTGCGCAACGCAACACTTTTTCATATTCATTAGTCGTCACTGGAGTTACCGGGTCACGGACCGTTCGACGAACGGCCCCTTTTTGTAGGAGGTCACCCGAGACCACATGCGCATCGGTCTCGCGTACAACCAGAAGCCGGACCTCGCCACCCCTCCGGACGAGGCGGACCGGCCCAGCGACGTCTATGCCGAGTGGGACGAGCCGAGCACCATCGATGCGGTGGAGCAAGCCCTCGGGCTCTTTGGCACCGTCATCCGACTCCACGCCGACGCCACCTTCCCGCAGAAACTGTCCCGCGCTCGCGTGCAGCTCGTGTTCAACATGGCCGAGGGGCTGTACGGCCAGAATCGCGAAGCCCACGTGCCGGCGATATGCGAATACCTGAACGTCCCCTACACCGCGAGCGACCCGCTTGCATTGTCGTTGTCGCTGCACAAGGCGCGGGCCAAGGAGATCCTCGCCTACCACGAGGTGCCCACGGCGCGCTTCGCACTGGTGAACGACCTGGTGGATCTGGCACGGGTGCGACTGCCCTACCCGCTGTTCGTGAAGCCGGTCGCCGAGGGGTCAGGTAAAGGCATATTTGCCAACAACTTATGCCAGAGCCGCGCGCAGCTTCGAGACCGCGTCTCCTTCCTTTTAGAGACCTACAAGCAGCCGGTGCTGGTGGAGACATATCTCCCCGGCCCCGAATTCACCGTCGCGGTTCTCGGAAACGGGCCGGAGGCGTACTGCTTGCCGATCGTCGGGTTCGATTTCTCGACGCTGCCGCCCGGCGCGCTGCCGGTGTACGGCTACGAGGCGAAGTGGATCTGGGACACGGCCGAGCACCAACTCGACATCTTCGAGTGTCCGGCGCAGGTGCCGGAGAAGACGTATCGCCACATCGAGCTCGTGACGCTGGACGCGTACCTCGCGCTCGGCTGCCGCGATTGGTGTCGCATCGATATCCGGCTGGACGAGGCGAGCGTCCCGAACGTGGTGGAGTTGAACCCGCTCCCCGGCATCATCCCCGACCCCCGGATGAATAGCTGCTTCCCCAAGGCGGCGCGTGCCGCGGGGTTCTCCTACGAGGAGCTGATCCAGGAGGTCGTGCGTATCGCCTGGAAGCGCGTCACCGGGCGGGAGCTCGTGGTGGCGGCGGCGGCCGGCGGATTCCGAGCCGGGGCGACGGCGTGAGGGTTGCCGTCCTCTACGATCCCGGCGCCGAGGACTGGACCGCCGAGGACATCGCGGGCGTGATGAAGGCGGTCAACGAGGTCGCCAGCATCTTCGAAACCCTGGGACACCTCGCCAAGAAGCTCCCGGTCCGTCACAACATGAAGTGGTTCGCGGAAGCCCGGCGCTGCGATCTGGTGTTCAATCTGTGCGAGGGCGTCCACGGCTTTTCCCAATGGGAGGAGCACGTCGTCGCTGCGCTCGAGTTCGCCGGCGTGCCGGTGACCGGGTGCACGCCGTGGACCATCGCCGCCTGCCGCCGCAAAGCGACGGCGAACGCGATCCTGGCCCAGGCCGGCGCCCCGATCCCACCCTGGACCCTCGCCCAAGGCAACAAGATCACTGACGACTTCCCGCTGCCGGCGATCGTGAAGCCGGCCGCCGAAGACGCCAGCGCCGGCCTCGACAAGTACTCCGTCGTCACGGATCGCAAGGCGCTGCGGGCGAAGCTCGCCGTGATGACCGAGCAGTTCGATGAGGTGCTGGTGCAGCGATACATCCCCGGCCGCGAGTTCAACGTCGGCTTCGTGGGGCGTCGCGTGCTGCCGGTCGCCGAGATCGACTTCACCGGCATGCCCGAGGGCAGCTGGCCGATCCTCACCTACGCCGCCAAATGGCACATCGGGTCGGCCGAGGATCTGGGCAGTGTGCCGATCTGCCCGGCCCAGGTGTCGCAGCGCCTCGCCGACCGGCTCACGCGGGTCGCCGACCTCGCCTGGCGGACGATGCAGGGGACGGGCTACGGACGCGTGGACATTCGCGTGGACGACACCGGCCGCCCCTGGGTCCTCGAAGTGAACCCCAATCCCGACCTGAACGACGACGCCGGCCTGTCGCGCATGGCGCAGGCGGCCGGGTGGCAGTACGACGAGCTGATCCAGCGCATCGCCGAAGAAGCGCTGCGCGACGCGCAGGGCGCCAAAGCCGCGCGTGAGCTACTCGCTCAGCCCCGTCGGGCGCGCACACCGCGCACGCCTTGAAGCGCTCGTCCGTGGCGCCGGCCTGTTCGCCGAGGCCGAGATCGCCATGGCGGTCGAGCTGCTGGACGAGTCGCTGGACGGGGACGACGACTACCGCTTCATCGGGGCGTTTCAGGGCACGGAGCTGGTCGCGTA
>JBOHSO010000444.1:0-3933 GCA_050921685.1 Gemmatimonadales bacterium | reverse complement strand
GCACCAGGTAGATCAGGGCCAGCACGGCCAGCGCAGCGAGCTCGATCACCAGCAAGTCGATCGCACCATGACGGCTCAGCCACGCCTGGGCGGAGTTCTTCCAGTCGGGCACGTAGTGCAGCACGAGCGTGACCAGCATGAGCAGGAACACGGGCCATTCGGCGGCCACCTCCACGCCCACAGCCACCAGCGCCGTCACGGGCCGCAGCCCCGCCTCGATCAGCCCCGCGAAGCGGGCCGCCTCGCCACCCAGGCGGTTGGGCGTGAGCGTCGCCGCAGCCTCGCCGTAGAGGTTCAGTCGCACCGCCGGCCAGAAGCGCAACGCCCCGCCGGCCGTCCACGCAGCCAACTGGATGCGCCAGGCGCGCACGACGACGTCGAGCGCCAGGGCCGCGAGGGCGAGGAGGTGAACCAATTCGCTAGTCCGAGCAGTCGCCGAGCGGATAGGGAAAGCGACAATTGGGACAGGGACGCTTGCAGCCCGACGGCGCGGGACGCACCTCCACCCCGCACCGCAGGCACACGACGGACGCCCCAGTTCTACGCGACGGGGAACGCGCCGGTGAGGAAGGGGTTGCTGCGGCGCTCCGCGCCAATGGTGGTTGCTGGTCCATGCCCGCAGTACACAATGGTGGTATCGGGCAGAACCAGCAACTCCCGCTCGATGCTGGCGATCAGCGTCTCGAAGTCCCCACCGGGCAGGTCGGTGCGCCCGATGGACCCTTGGAACAACACGTCGCCGCCGAACACCACGCCCTCCCCGACCAGGGCTACGCTCCCCGGCGAGTGGCCCGGTGTGTGACGCACCGAGAAGCTGAGCGCACCGACGCGCATCACCTCACCGTGGGCGTAATACCGATCGGGTGGAGGGAGCGAGTCGGCCCGCAACCCGAACGCCGCCGCCTGGTCGGGGACGTGGTCGTACAGGGGCCGGTCGGCCGCATGGAGGTAGACGGGCACGCCGGTCGCCGCTCGAACCTTCGGCACCCCGAGGACATGGTCGAGGTGGGCGTGCGTCAACCAGATCCCCACGGGCCGCGCCGCTTCCTGCTCCAGACGTCGCAGGATCACCCCCGCCGCTTCGCCGGGATCCACGATGGCACACTCGCGCGCCTCGGCGTCGACGACCAGGTAGCAGTTCTCGACGAACGTGCCGTTCTCGATCTGGAGGACCTTCACCTCAATCCGACTCCTTCAAAGCCGTGAGGTACTTCTCTACGGCGATCGCCGCGGTGGTGGCGTCGCCGACGGCGGTGGTGATCTGGCGCGTGAGCTGGGCCCGCACGTCTCCGGCGGCGAACAACCCCGGGAGCGAGGTCATCATCCGCTCGTCGGTGACGAAGTATCCGCCGGCGTCGTGTTGCACGTGGCTCTCCACGAGGCCCGAATTGGGGTTGAACCCGATGAAGATGAACACCCCCCCGACCGGCAGCTGGCTGCGCTCCCCGGTGACGGTGTCCTGGAGCACGAGATGGTCCGTACCCTTTTCGTTTCCCGCGATCTCGATGACCTGCTTGTTCCAGACCGCCTCGATTTTCCGATTTGCGAGCGCGCGGTGCTGGATGATCTTGGACGCGCGGAACTGGTCCCGACGGTGCACGATGTAGACTTTGGCGGCATACCGCGTGAGGTAATCCGCCTCCTCGACGGCCGCGTCGCCGCCGCCCACGACGGCCAACACCTCGCCCTTGAAGAACGCGCCGTCGCACACCGCGCAGTAGGAGACCCCCTTCCCCGCATACTCCTTCTCGCCCGGCACGCCGAGCTTCACGGGCGTTCCTCCCGCGGTGAGGATCACGGCCGGGGCTCGATAGGTGTGGTCGCGCGCCGTCACGACGTCGAAGAGGCCGTCCGGCGCCTTGCGAATCTTCTCCACGGTGTCGGTGATCAGCTCGGCGCCGAATTTCTTGGCGTGCGCCGTGAATTTCTGTGCGAGCTCCCACCCTTTCACGCTCTCGAACCCGATGTAATCCTCGATCAGGTCGGTGTTCAGGAGCTCGCCGCCGGGGGCGCCACGCTCGATGGTGAGCGCCTTGAGCATGCCGCGGCCGGCATACAGGGCGGCGCACAGCCCCGCGGGGCCGGCTCCCACGATGATCACGTCGTACGGCTGCGTGCTGCGCTCAGACATCAGCTCGGAATTCCAGTCGCGGGGGATCACCCTCTCCCGCCAGGGCGCGCGCGAGCTGCGCACGGAAGCCCACCGTCTCGAATTCGACGGCCGGATGCTGGGGCCCCGCCAACTTCTCGAGAGCGGCCCCGCCGACCGCGATGACCCCGTGAGGGTTGCGGCGCCGCTGGTGCAGCAGCCCCGCCGCCGCCTGGATCAGGCCCTGCCACACGCGCCGCTCGTCCTCACCATCTATAGAACGCCAGACGGTTTCCAGCGCCTCGTGCGCGGCCCAAAACTCGCCCGCGTTGAACAGGGAGCGGGCGTGCTCCAGGTGCTGCCGACGCTCATTCAGAGGCAGCGGCGCCAGCGGTCGTCGGGATAATCGACAACAGATTCAGTGCTCCGTGACAGCTCGATACCGTCCCCACCAACACCATGGCGCCGGCCGGATCCTGAGCCGCTTGCCCCACGAGTCGCTCGCCCTCCAGCACCGCGTCCACGGCGAAGGTGCCGACGCCGTGCACGTGATGCCGGCACACGAACAGGGCAGGCCCGACGACCCGCTCGCCGTTCGCGCGCAGCCGCTCGGCGAGCGCCTGCACCGCCTCGGGCATCTCCCACGTCCTGGGCTGGCCGATCGCCGGGCAGGTCGCGGGCTCGATGCAATGCGTCGGGCAGATCCAGTCGGCGAACGAGACGTAGCGCGTCCCGTCGGGAGCGGTGCGGTCATAGGGCGTGCCCAGCGTTCCCGGGACGTCGACCACCTCGAATCGCCGGTCGGCGAATCGGGCGCGCGCGCGCCGCATCACCCACTCGAACATGAGATGCGGCATATGCGGGGACGGCACGACGTAGTCCCGCTGATCCGGCGTCGCCGCGGGCCGCGCCGACGAGAGAAACCGGTCGAAGAATGCGTCCCACTCGCTCGTGACGAACGACTGGTCGGCCCGCTCGGGCAGGTCGCGGCGGGCACGGCAGTGGGGGTCGCGATCAACCACGATTACTTGTCGGTAGGCCGCTTTGCCCTTGGCCTTCGCCGCGGCCAGCTGGGCGCCGTAGAAGCTACCGTAGCACCCGCCGCCGATCACCACCACGTCGCGCATCCGCGCCGGCTCGCCCAAGCCCGCCACTAGGGTCGGGCCCCCCCCACGGGGAGGATATGGCCGGTGATCGAGGCGGCGGCCGACGAGGCGAGAAACCGCACCGCCTCGACCACATCAGCCATCGGGACCAGGGAGGCATCGGCACCCATGTCGGCCACGTTCGTGGTCGTGCGCACCGCCGCCGGCGCGAGCGCGTTCACCCGGATCTTGTCGTCGCGCAGCTCGCGGGCGAGCGCGCGGGTGAGTCCGGCCACGCCGGCCTTGGCGGCGGTGTACGCCGCGAGGTTGGGCTGCGGTCGGAGCGCACCGATCGAACTGAAGTTCACGATGGCGCCCCCGCCCCGGCGGCGTAGCGCCGGAACGGCGGCGTGACACACGCAAAACACGGTGCGGAGGTTGATAGCGAGCTCGCGGTCGAGCGCGGCCAGCTCGGTCTCGTCGAACGGGCCGTAGCTCGTCAGTCCACCGGCCACGTTGACGACGATGTCGAGGCCGCCGAAGCGCGTCTCGGCGAGCGACACGACGCCGCGCGCCGTAGGGGGATCGGTCAGGTCGCCCGGAGCGGCCACGGCCGCCAGGCCGGCGGCCGTGAATTCACGGAGCCGCTCATCCAGCCCTTCCGGGCTCCGGTCGGCGATGACGAGCGACGCGCCGGCGTCGCCCAGCGCCCGGGCGACCGCGTGGCCGATCTGTCCCTCCCGCTCTACACCGGTGACC
>JBOHSO010000443.1:0-3751 GCA_050921685.1 Gemmatimonadales bacterium | reverse complement strand
CTCCCAGCGCCGCGCCCACGGTAGACAACGTGGTTGCCTCCACCAGGAACTGCCGCAGGATGTCCTGGCGCCGCGCCCCCAACGACTTGCGGATGCCGATCTCCCGGGTGCGCTCGGCCACCGCCATCAGCATGATGTTCATGATGACGATCCCGCCCACCACGAGCGACACGGCGACGAGCCCCGGGAGGGCGACGAACAGCACGCGGCTGATCTTGGCCCAGAAGTCCAGCACTTCGTCCGCCGTTTCGAGCGCGAAGTCGTCCCCGGCGCCCGGGCGCAGTCGGTGGCGGCTGCGCATGATCCCCTGGGCCTGCGCCAGCGCCTCGCGCATCTCGCCCTGGGTGCGGGCCTTCACCGCGAGCGCGTCCACCACGCGCGGCGGGTTCACATAGCGCTTCAGGTCCGCGGAGGCGGGCGCCACGGCGAACTTGTCGAGCGACAGACCGAACAGATTGCCCTGCTTCTCGACCACGCCGATCACGCGGTAGGGCAGCCGGAAGATGCGCACCTCGCGGCCCAGCGGGTCTTGTCCCTCGAACAGCTTCGCGGCGAGCTCGTAGCCCAGCACCACCACCGGTGCGCCGACCTGCACTTCCTGGGTCGTGAACGGGCGACCCGCCGTGATGTTCAGCGAGCGGATCGCGAAGTACGGTTCGGTCGCCGCGGTCACCATCACGCCCTTGGCCTGCCGCGCGCCCGCCGTGAGCGTGGCACCCGTGCTCGACTCCCAGGCCGTGATCACCGGTACGGTCAGCGCGCGCGCCACCGCGGCCGCGTCGTCGTAGGTGATGTGCGGCCGCCGCTGCCAGGCGCGCCAGGTGGAGTCGGTGACGTTGCCCAGCTGCACGTCGGGGAACTGCCGCAGCCGGAACGTGTTCACGCCGAGAATGGTGCCGGCGAACTTGTCGGTCATGTAGCGATTCATGCCTTGCACCACGGACACGACGGCGATGAGAAACATCACGCCGATGAACACGCCGACGATCGAGAAGGCGCTTTTCAGCTTCTGTGCCCGGATGGTCTGCAGCGCGAGCCGGATGGCTTCAAAGAACGGCATGGGCGCACCGCCCTATTCGTACCGCAACGCCTCTACCGGATCGAGCCGGGCCGCGCGGGTAGCGGGATACACGCCGAACAGCAGGCCGGTGACGGCGGCGGCGCCGAGGGCGAGCAGCACCGAGCCGAGCGGGACGTAGGCCGGCACGGGAGTCGCCGCCGCAATGGCGACCGCGATCAATCCGCCGATGACCATCCCGATCACGCCCCCCACGGTCGTCAACGTCGCCGCCTCCACGAGGAATTGCCACAGGATCGCCCGGCGCGTGGCGCCGAGCGCTTTGCGGACGCCGATCTCGCGGGTCCGCTCGGTGACCGAGATCATCATGATGGCGACGACGCCGATGCCGCCGACCATCAGGCCCACCATGGAGAGCGTGACCATCACGATGCGGAACAGCAGGGTGCTGCTGTTCACCGCCTGGAGGTACTTGTCCTGCGTGACCACGTCGAAGCTGTTCGGCTGGCCGGGCCGCAGGCCCCGCATTGCGCGCAGCGCGATCGTGACGTCGTCGATGGCGTCGAGCAGCGGCACGGTGTCGTCGGGGGTGACGAAGAAATCGAGCCAACCCGGGAAATACGGCACGTTCTTCACCAGCGTCCCGTACGGGATGAACACCTCGTTCTGGTCGCCTTCGCCGAACAGCCCGGTCGGGGGGTGGTAGACGCCGATCACTTCGTAGGGCAGGGCCGCGATCTTGATGCGCCGGCCGATCGGGTCGCGCGCTCCGAACAGCTGGTCCGCCACCTTCTCGTTCACCACGACCACGCGGCTGTTGGCGGCATCCTCGACGTGGCTGTACGAGCGCCCCGGGAACACGTCGCCGCCGGAGACGCTGGGCCAGTCCGCGTCCCGGCCCTGGATGCTCACCGCCCCGAGCCGGGTGCCCTCGAACTCGACGTCGGCCCGGGCATTCTCGTCCACGACCACGTACTTGATGCTCGGCAGCTGCTCGAGCCGGTCCGCTTCTTCGGTGGTGAGCGGCGGCCGGCGGCGCCACGGATTGGGGTCGTCCGGATCCTCGTTCTGCGCTCCGCCCCAGAAGCGCCCCACGTAGAACGTCTTCGGCCCCAGCGACTCCAGCATGTCGGAGAGGCCCTTGTTGAACCCGCTGATCAGGGCGCCGATCACCATCACGACCATCACGCCGATTGCGACGCCGAGGATCGTGAGCGCCGCCCGGGCCTTGTGCGCGCGCAGGGAGGCGAGCGCGATGCCGACGCCTTCGAGTACGGGGGTCACGGGCTACTCCTGGCGCAGCGCCACGATGGGATCGAGCCGCGCCGCCCGGCTCGCCGGGTACACGCCGGCGACGATGCCGACGCCGCCGCCGATCAGCACGCCGAGCGCGATGGAGATCGGAGAGAGCGTCGCGGGGAGGGGCGTGGCGATCTTGAGCAGCAGCGTCAGCCCCATGCCGGCGGCCACCCCGATCGCCGCCCCGACGACGGCGATGGTGACCGACTCGGCGAGGAACTGCCGCAGGATGTCCTGCCGCCGCGCACCCAGCGACTTGCGGATCCCGATCTCGCGCGTCCGCTCCGCCACGGCCATCAGCATGATGTTCATGATCACGATGCCGCCCACCACCAGCGCGACCCCGACCAGTCCGGGCCCGACCACCATCAGAATGCGCTTGATGCCACCCCAAAACTCCAGCACCCCGGCCGAGGTCTCGAGCACGAAGCTGTTCTCCTGCTGCGGGCGCAGATGCCGCCGGCTGCGCATCACGCTCTCGGCCTGCAGCATCGCCTCCTCCATGTCCTCGATCGAGGCGCCCTTGACGATGAGCGCGTCCACCACACCGGGCGGGTTCACGATGTCCTGCACGGGCGACCGCGCCGGGGCCACCGCGAAGCGGTCCAGCGAGAACCCGAACAGCTTCCCCTGGCGATCCACCACGCCGATCACCCGGTAGGGCAGGCCGCCGATCCGCACGAACTGGCCGATGGGATCGCGGTCGACGAACAGTTTTTCCGCGACATCGTAGCCGAGCACGACCACCGTCGCCCCGCTGCGCACTTCCTGGGCGGTGAACGCCCGCCCGTTGCTGATGCGCAGGTTCTTGATCTCGAAATACCGCTCGGTCGCCCCGGTGATCTCGACGTCCAGCGCCTTTTTGCCGGCTCGTTCCACCTGCGCCACGTCGATCGATTCCCAGGCCGTGATGACCGGGACGGTGATCGCGGCGGCCACCGCCTCGGCGTCGCCGAACGTGATGCGGGGACGCCGGGCCCACGCGCGCCACGCCGAGTCGCTCACGTGGGGCGTGAAATTGGGCCGCCGGCGCAGATGAAACGTGTTCACGCCGATGATGGTGCCGGCGAACTTCTCGGTCATGTAGGTGTTCATCCCGTTCACGATCGACCACGCGCCGATCAGGAACGTCACGCCGATGAACACCCCGATGAACGCGAATCCGCTCTTGAGCTTCTGCGCTCGCAGCTGGAGATACGCGAGCCGCACCGCCTCGAGCAGTCCCACTCAGGCCGCGCGCAGCTGGTCGGTGGCGATCAACCCGTCGCGCAGCGTCACGACACGGGCGGCGTGCGCCGCGATGTCCGCCTCGTGCGTCACCATCACGACGGTCTGGCCCTGGCGGTGCAGCTCGCCGAACACGCCCATGAGCTCCTGGCTCGTCGTCGAGTCGAGGTTGCCGGTGGGCTCGTCGGCCAGCAGGATGCTCGGGTC
>JBOHSO010000442.1:0-3011 GCA_050921685.1 Gemmatimonadales bacterium | reverse complement strand
CGTTCGTCCCACCCACGCCGGCGCATCAGTCACATGAAGGCTTGGCGGTCGGGTTCGTGGGCCGGCTAGTGCCGCAGCGTGGCCTCGATACCTTGCTGCAAGCGTTGGCGTACCACCGGCATGCGGTGTGGCGTCTCACGGTGGTGGGTGATGGCCCGGAACGCGAGCGGCTCGAGCGCCTGGCGAGCGACCTGCGGCTCGCCGCCCGGATCCGATGGGCGGGGGCGCTCCCCCCGGAACGGATGGCGGATGTGTGGCCGGGGCTCGACGTGCTGGTTGTCCCGTCGCGGCCCACGGCCGGGTGGAACGAGCCGAGCGGGACCACGTTGCTCGAGGCGATGGCGCACGAGGTGGCGGTGATCGGATCGGAGACCGGCGTGCTGCCGGAGCTGATCGGCGAAGCGGGGATCGTCACGCCTCCGGGCGATGCCGGGGCGCTGGCGAGCGCCCTCGTCCGGGCGCTCGCTCCCTCCGAGCGGGCCGCGCTGGCCCAGGCGGCGCGCGCCCGCGGCTTGAAACTGTTTAGCGATGAAGCGATCGCGGAGCGCACGGTCCAGTTCTGGCAGCAGGCGCTCGGGGGCCAGGCGTCGCCGGCGACGGTGGGGGGGCACGCGTCGTGACCATCCCCCGGGTGCTGCTCGCCCCCGATCTCCCCCTCGATCACCTGGCGGCCATGGACAAGTACGCCCACCGCCTCCATGACTGGCTCGAGAGCGGAGACCCGGGGTTCGAGGTGCGGCTCGCCGCGCATATCGGCGATCTCACGCGCGACACCGGGACCGACGGCCGCGAGTCCGGCAGCTTCAAGCGGTGGTGGAACCAGCCGATCGACCCGGCGCGCATGGTGCTTCCTAGACCCCTGTACGGCCCGCATCGCTATGCCGCGCGCTATCTGTTCTACCCGCAGCGGTTGCGGCGTGAGGCGAAGCGGGCGCACGTGGTCCACATCTTGGACCACGCCTACGCCCACATGCTCACCAGCGCGCGGCGCCGTCCGGTGGTGATCACCGTGCACGACCTGATGCCGGTCATCGTGCTGCGCTCCCCCACGGGCGGAGCCGCCGAGTCGTTCCGCAACCGTCTGCTGCGCCGCACCCTCAAGGCGCTACGACTGGCTGACGCGTATCTCGTCGGGACCGAGTGGCTGAAGCGGGAGCTGGCCACCTGGCTGGGAGACGACCGGAAGATCCGCGTCGTGCCGTTCGGCGTCGATCGCGCCTTCTTCCGCGAGGCGCCGGCCGGGCGCGAGCGGGGGCGGCGCGATTGGCGCATCCCCGACGACGCGTTCGTCGTGCTGCACGTCGGCAGCACAGTGGACCGCAAGAACGTCCCGCTCGTGATCCAGACGGTGGCGCGCCTGCGGATGGAAGTCGGCGTCGACGTGCATTTGCTCCAGGTGGGCGGGCGCCTGACGGGCGACCAGGAGCAGCTCATCGAGCGGCTCGGCTTGCGCCGCTTCCTGCGCAGCATCCCCGCGGCCGACGAAACCACGCTGCGCCGCGCCTACCGCGCCGCCGACGTCCTGCTGTTCCCCTCGCTGTACGAAGGGTTCGGGTTCCCGGTGCTCGAGGCGTTCGCCTCCGCCCTGCCCGTCGTCACCTCCGGCGCGGGCGGGCTGCGCGAGGTCTCGGGTGACGCGGCGGTCATCGTTGAGGGCCGGGACCCGGCGGCCTACGTCGAGGCGTTGGTCGAGCTGTCGGAGGACCAGGATCGCCGCGAGGCGTTGATCGCGCTGGGGATGCACCGGGCCGACGGCTACACTTGGCGCCGCACCGCCGAGCAGACGGCGGAGCTGTACCGCCACTTCTTGGGGTGATTTAACGCCTTGACGGGCCTGTAGTTAGCGCGCATCTTACCCGCCCGACTCTCACGAGCCCTTGGTGAAAGTCTCCGTCATGGCGTCCTCACACAGGGGGCTCGTCCCCCTGGCCGTCGTCGCGCTGGTTGCGGCGGTGCCACGCATTACCCGGGCGCAAAACCCGCCGCCCCCCTCGCAGGCCCAGCAGGCGCTGGAGCAGGCGTTACAGCAGAATCCCGCGCTCGCCGCCCAGATCCGCAATCGCGTCGCGCAATCGGGGATGACGGCAGACCAGATCCGCGCCCGGCTGCGGGCCTCGGGCTACCCCGCGAACCTGCTGGATGCCTACCTCGGCCCCGAACCGCCCGGTGGCGCCCAGGCGTCCATCACCTCGGACCAGGTCGCGGCAGTCCAGGCGATCGGCCTGCCGCCGATCGCGGTGACCTTGAGCAACATCCCCCTGGACACCGGATTCGTACGCGCGCTGACGACGTCCACGAAGCCCGAGACCACGAGTCTCGTTTTCGGGGTGGACGCGTTCACGCGAGCCACCACACAGTTCTTGCCGCTGCTCGCGGGGCCGGTGCCCCCTGACTACAAGCTCGGCCCGGGCGACCAGCTCGTGCTGATCCTGACCGGCGACGTGGAATTGACGTACACCCTGCCCGCCACGCGGGAGGGGTTCGTGCTGATCCCGCAGGTCGGGCAGGTGTTCGTCTCGAATCTGACACTCGACCAGCTGCGGAATGTGCTCTACACACGCCTGGGCCGCGTGTACTCGGGCGTGCGCCGGTCCAACGCCACCACCCGCTTCGACATCACCGTGGCCAACGTGCGCGCCAACCAGGTGTACGTCGTGGGCGAAGTGAACCAGCCGGGAGCCTATCAGATCAGCTCGCTCGGCACCGTGCTCACCGCCCTGTACGCAGCGGGGGGCGTAACCGAGCTCGCCAACCTGCGACGAGTCGAGGTGCAGCGGCTCGGCAAGACGGTCGCCACGCTCGACCTCTACGACTACCTGCTGCGCGGCGACATCCGCAACGACATCCGGCTCGAGACCGGGGACGTAGTGTTCCTGCCGGTGCACGACACGCGGGTGCAGGTGACGGGCGCGGTGCTGCGGCCGTTCGTGTACGAATTGCAGCCCGGGGAGACGCTGGCCAACCTGTTCCGCGCGGCGGGGGGGTTCCGGCCCGACGCCGCGCTGCGGCGC
>JBOHSO010000441.1:0-5373 GCA_050921685.1 Gemmatimonadales bacterium | reverse complement strand
CTGGAGCAGCAGCAGCGTAGTCGGTTTCGCGTAGCGGAGAGGCACCCGGTGCCGGAGAACAGCCTCCGGCACCGGGTGTAGCATGTCAGCGAGCCACATCACCAAGGACAGCGATGCTCGCCACTCGAGCGAAGTTCGCCGCACTCGTCCTCCTCGTGACGTCGATGGCGGTCGTAGGAAGCGCCTGGGCGCCGCAACGGAACACCCTGCGGGTGTGCGCGGATCCGGACGACCTCCCGTTTTCGAACGAGCGGCAGGAAGGGTTCGAGAACAAGATCGCCCAGCTCATGGCCGCGGATCTGGGCGATTCGCTGGTCAACGTGTGGTGGCCGCATCGCCGCGGCTTCGTTCGGAACACGCTGCGGGCGGGGCTGTGCGATTTGATCGTCGGAGTCCCCAGGGGCTTCGACCCGGTGCTGACCACCAAACCGTACTACCGGTCCACCTACTACTTCGTCTCCCGCCGCGACCGTAACCTCGGCATCCGATCGCTGGACGACACGGTGCTGCGGCATCTGAAAATCGGTGTGAACCTGATCGGGTTTGACTACACGAACACGCCGCCCGCCCACGCCCTCAGCGCGCGCGGCGTCGTCGGCAACCTCATCGGCTATCACACGTTCTATACCCAGACGGCCGACCGCCCCAACGACATCATCGATGCCGTCGCGAACGGCAGCGTCGACCTCGCGATCGTGTGGGGGCCCCTGGCGGGGTATTACGCTCAGCGCGATTCCGTACCGCTCACGCTCACCGCGCTGCCGGACTCCGACGCGGCGTCGGGCATGCCCTTCGCGTTCGACATCGCGATGGCGGTGCGGCGGTCGAACAAGGCCCTCGGAGCGAGGATCGACTCGCTGCTGGCACGCCGGCATGAGGATATCCTCGCCATCCTGCACGACTATCACGTGCCGATGATCGGCGGACAGCCCTAACTCCCCCTGGACCAGAAACGACCGACACCGGAGATGAATGGTGAAGACTGACAGAATGATGATGAGCGGGCTGGTGTGCGGGCTGGTCGGTGTGGCTCTGGTGGTGTCGGGAGCGCGGCAGCCGGTGCGCGTTGGATCGTCGGCTGCCAGCCGCGACAGCCTGCTCGCGACGGAAGACGAGTATCAAGGGTGGAAGTGGTTTCACGTGTATTGCTATCGCTGCCATGGTGTGGACGCCATCGGCGGCCAGCTCGCCCCCGATCTTCGGCTTACGCTGTCCGCGCAACGCGCCTTCGCACGCGATTCGTTCATGATCACTGCACGCGACGGCCGGCCCGTCAAAGGCATGCCCGCCTGGAACGTGCTCCTGAACGACAAGCAGATCGAACAGCTGTACGCCTACGTCAAGGCGCGGAGCGACCGTCGGCTCGCGGCGGGGAGGCCGCATCGAGCCACCGGGCCGTAACGGGAAGCCCGCGATGGCGACCCGACAGCTGCTCCTCGCCGTTCTGGCTGGCGCGTCCGTTCGCGCTCAAGACATGCCTCCTCCGACCGCGCTCGCGGTCGTGGAATTCCTGACCATCGATGCGAGTGCTCGGCCCGATGTGACGGCCATGCGCGCGCTGCTCGCGCAGAGCGGCAAGAGCGCGGAAGCGTGGCTCGCCGCGACGCTCGTCGAGAGCCGGCGCTATTCGATCGCCAGCCAGGCGCGGGTCGCCGCCGCCCTCGAGGTCGCCGGGCGGACCGCACGCGACTGCACCGACGTGACCTGTTTGGTGCAGCTCGGCAGGGCGCTGGGCGTCGAGCGAGTGGTCGCCGGGCGGGTGAGCAAGCTCAGCAACCTCATCTGGTTTCTGTCCGCCACAATGGTCGACGTTTCGACCGGCCGGCTGCGGGCACATGAGGAATTCGAGCTCAAGGGCGACATCGTCGACCTGCTGCCCAAAGGGGCGCGCGCGATGGCCCGCCGCCTCGCCGCCAGCGACACAGCTCCGATGATGGCCGACGCCCCGGAGCCTCCTGCGGCGGCACGGGCCGTTCTGGCGGGTGTGTGGCTCACCCGGGAGCAAGTTCTCGCGGCCCTCGACAGTGCGACCGAGCGGAGGCCGGCCGACTTCTCCGGCAGCGATCTCTCCGGACTCGACCTGAGCGGGGTCGATTTCAAGCGAGCGAATCTGACGCGCTGCCGGCTGGTGGGGACCAACCTCGCCAGGGCGAACATGTTCGCCGTCAAGCTCGACGATGCCGTGGCGCACGAAGCGGATTTCACGGGCACGGTCTTGGACGTGGCCTGGATGCGGCGCATCGACTTGAGCCGGGCGATCCTGCGCGAGGCGAGCCTCTACGCCACGCTCCTCACGGGCGCGAACCTGACCGACGCGGACCTGACCCGCGCCCGCCTGATCGCGGCGATGGGCGGCGCCATCCTGCGGCGCGCCAGGCTGGCGAACGCGAACTTCGGGGCCGATCCCGGGAACCAACCGATGGGGTTGATGCGCACCGATGCGACCGGCGCGGACTTCACCGAGGTCGACCTGAGCGGCGCGAATCTGCGCAAGGTCAATCTGACGCGCGCCGATCTCACCAGGGCCGATCTCACCGGCGCGGACCTGACAGGAGCCGAATTAGCCGGGACCATCCTGCGCGCGATCCGGGGCCGCGACACCATCCGCGGGCTCGACCAAGCCAAGTATCTGGACCGGGCGGTCTTCAACGAGTGATGGCGGGCGGCGGATGGCGTAGTTGCCCAACTCTCTCACGCGATTGAATCATGACGACTCCCCAGCCGCCGCGTGCTTCACTGCAGCGCACCTCTTTTGCGATTGCGATGAAGGATTATCCCTTCATCCGCCCGGGGATCGCGGCGATGCTGAGCGCCGTGACGCTGGTTGCGGCCTGCCTCATCGGGGTGATCCTGATCCAGTCGCTGCGGCGCGCTTCGGCGATCGTGGAACTGGGCACGCAGACGGTGTTCACGTTGCACAGCTACAACGCGGCGCTGGAAGTGTGGCGCCAGATGGCGACGGAAGACGATCCGAAGCTCGAACGGCCCGAAGCGCGGGAGCGACGCGACAATATCCGCTCCGCCCTCATCGGCCAGCTCACCAAGCTGCGCGAATCGCTCGGCGACCCGAGCGACAAGGAGCTCGTGGAATCGGTGCTCCAGGGGTTGGCGAGCACCGAGGCCCGGCAAGGCACCGAGGCGCAGCAGGCGCTGATCGTGGTGCTCTCCCGTCAGGACGCGGCCCTGTTCGAGGCCGTCGCGGCGTCCCAGCGGGGCCGTCCGCTTCGCGGCCGTCCTACTCGCCCTGACGGTGCTCGCCGCGGGCCTGCTGGTGGTGCCCATGGCGTGGCTGTACATCCGCTAAAAGCGCGGCATCACGGTCCCGGCTCAGGTCTAGCGGGTCGCCCTCGGCTCGCGCGTATCCCGCCGACGTCAGCCGAGCGGCAGTCGCGCGAGCGGGGAGGTGGGACGGCGGGTGCGGAGCCAGCCGTCGATTCCCCAGACGCGACCGGCCCGTGAAACAAAGAACACGACCATGCACGCCGCGAGGACGACGTGGAAGCCCTGCTGGCTGGGGCCGATCCACTGCGTGGCGAGGCCGTAGTTGAGGACGAGCCACAGGCCGAGGCCCGATGCCAGCATCGTGAGGAAGCCGAGCGTCAGCCCCACACCCACGATGGCCTCGCCGAACGCCGTGAGCTGGGCGAAGAGCTGGCCATGGGGAATGACGGTGTGCTGCAGGAAGTCCTTGAACGGAGCGACCGGGTTGTCGGCGGCGTACCGCTCGACGAGGATCGGCAGCGTGCGGATCCAACGCTCTGAGGCCGTCGGGACCGGCAGCACGCCCCAGGCGAGGGTCACGCTCAACTTGGTCACGACGCCCTTCAGGAACCAGAGTCCGACCACGATCCGCAGCACGGCGAGCCCACGCTCGGGGAACCGCATTGCGTGGCCGGCGGTTTCGGAGGTGTGCATCGTGTGCGTCCTCCTCTAGGTATCGTCCCGCTGGTGCGCGGTCTCACCGTGTGCGGCGTGCTGACGATCGTGGCGCCGCTGGCCGCCCAAGACGTCGGTCCCCAGCTGCCGCCGAGCCCGTTCAATCAAGGCGCGTTCCGCTTCGCGGCCGGCGTCCGCCAGGCCCTGCGCCAGTTCTGGCAGGCGAGCGTCGACGCGCGGCAAGAGCGGGTGGCGTGCATCGGCGGCCACCAGCGCGACGGGATCGCGTACATCACCAGGGTCGAGCCGCTGGTGGTTTCCCCCGCCGGCTCACGCTCGATCGCCGCGGGCGAATCGCTGCGGCGCTGTGCACCTCCGGACTGGCTCGGCACCGTGCACACGCACGTGGCGACCTTCGCGGGTCACCCGTACGTCACCTTTTCGGCCAACGACCGCCAGGTGATGTTCCTGTGGCGGCGCACCTGGCACATCGACGGCGTGTTCTGCGTGCTCTACGACGGGGAGAAGGCGCACTGCGAGGGGGAATCAGGCGTGTCCGGAGATCCCGTCTACGCGTACCCGCGCGGGAACCGCACCGAATCTTCCGGTCAGTAGAGCGCCTTCGCCGCGAGCCTGGACCGACATCCGAAGGTTACACGAAAACCGATCCCCGGCCATCTCGGGCTGCCCGCATTGCCCCTTGCAGAGGTCCCGCGCGAGGTGTATATGGAAGCATAAGGCCTTGTAGCGGGTACAGTGCACCGGACCTTTTGTGGGAGAGCCTACGATGACCTGGACGAAACCTGAAGTCGAGGTGGTTGAGCTAGGGTTCGAGGTCGGCGCCTACGCTGGCACCGCCTGAGGATCTTCTTCCCAGCTGACCAAGGGGGCCGGGCACATCGCCTGGCTCCCTTTTCAGTTTCGGACCCGGAATCTCCTCTTTCATTCCTGTGCACGTTCTGTTGCTCGGAACGGCGGCCGGCGGTGGCCTCCCGCAATGGAACTGTGGGTGCGAGAACTGCCACGCTGCGCGCGCCGGGCGTACCGGCCGCATGCAGTCCTCCGTGGCGGTGAGCGGCGATGGCGAACGCTGGATTCTGCTCAATGCGTCACCCGACCTCCGGCAACAGGTGGCCACCTACCGCGCGCTCTGGCCGAGCCCTCCCCGCACCTCTCCGATCCACGCCATCGTTCTGACCGATGGCGAGATCGATCATACCGCTGGCATTCTGTTGCTGCGGGAGAGCGCGGCGCGGCTTCCGCTGTATGCTTCCACCGCGGTACTCGGCCTGCTCTCCGAGTCTTGGCCGCTCGTCCCCCTGCTCGCCGCCTATGCGGGATTGGAGCCGCGGGCGTTGCGAGACGGTGCCGAGATCGGCCTGGCGGACGGCGCGGGCCGTCCGCTGGGCATCTCGTGTACGAGCCTCCCGATCGCGCGTCGACCTCCGCGCTACGTGAAGCCCCAGGCCGCGGGCGGCTTCGAGGTGGCGCTCCGCC
>JBOHSO010000440.1:0-2417 GCA_050921685.1 Gemmatimonadales bacterium | reverse complement strand
CCGCGGGCCTGTGCGCCGCGGCGACGGCGATCCCCCTGCGCGTTGGTCTACGCAAGATGGAGAGCTTCGATTTCTAGAGTCTGAAGTTGATCCCGCCGCCGAACTCGATCCGATCCGCGTCGCCGATCACGATCCGCAGCTGGGCGAACGGCCGTACCTGAACGGCCTTGAACTCCCACCCCCCGAGCAAGCCGAGCCCGGCGTCGGAAGCCGACGCGCTCCCCACGCCGGGAACGCTCACGCTCGCGTGGGTCACATTCAGTCCGCCACCGAGGTAGAGCCCGGGATTCGGCGTATTCAGCCTGGGCCAGTACCGCACATCGGCGTTCAGCGCCCACGCGGTGACATTGTTGCCGGGAAAGAAAATGACGAACGACGGGTAGATGTCGAACTGGCTCGCCACCGGATATGAGAACTGTGCTCCAATGAAGAAATCAAAATTACTCGTGGCGAATCCAACCTGCGGGCCGAGCGAGGGCCGGGCACTTTGCCCGCTGGCTCGACGCTGCGCTGCAGCGGTCGACGACAGGAGGACGCCGGCCAGGGCGACCAGTAGCAGCCGTTGAGTCAGGACTCTCACCATGGAACTCCTGGAAAAAGGGTCGGGAACAGATATGGCGCCGGGCGCCGCGAATCAAGGCTCCGGCTAGCGAAGCTTGTAGCTGATCCCTCCAACCAGCTGGAACGCGCTGCCGTTGCCCAGAATGAGTTTGCCCTCGACGTACGGCACGAGGGGACCCCGCCGGACCTCCCAGCCGCCGAGCAGATTGAGATTCACATCGCTGTTGCTCACGCCGGCCACGCTCGCGTGCAGGTAGTTGAGCCCGCCGCCCACGTACAGCGCCCCGGCCTGGGTGGGGGGCCGGAACTTCACGTCCGCGTTCAGCGCCCACAACGAACCGGGGTCGACGAAGTAGTAATCGAACGACGGGTAGAGCTCGACGCGCTGTGTGATCGGCAGTGTCGCTTGCACGCCGAGCACCAGCCCGTCGACGTCGAAGTGATACCCGAGGTGGGGGCCCACCCGCGCCGGCTCCAGCGGGACATACGACCGCCGCTGTGCCTGGAGGGCCCCGGCCAACACCATCCCGACCGCTCCTGCCACGATCCCTCGCCGCATCACCGCGCTCACGCGTCCCGCTCCTTGAGGAAGGGAGTCCTCCTCGAACCGACCGTCCACTGAATAGGGCCGCGTGTTGTGAAAATCAAGGTGCGGAGGAGGCCGGGCGTCGAATACACGACCGGCGGGCTGCGCAGCGCGCGTCCCGCCGGTCGCTCCCTGTTGCCGCTTCGGTCATTGAATCAGGAAGGGAATGCCCCACTCGTTCGAGCGGTAGTTGTCGGCCGTGCCGAGCATCAGTGTCGCCGCGTCGAGCGCGTCGACCACGAATCGGTCGCGACCGGGGTGGCGTACGATCCAGCTGCGCTCGAACTCTCCGTTGCCGTTGTCGACCATTTGGACCCGGCGCCACCGGATGTCCGACGGGTCCGCGTGCCGCACATGCAGGAACACCAGGGTAGTCGGCGAGAAACCGCCGCCCGTGGTGTTCTCCACCTGCGCCACCACCCGCACGGTATCCCCCTCGCGGAACTTCGGGACCCGTCTGTCCACGTCGATGAGCGAGTCCGGGTTGTCCACCTGCAACACCAGCGAATCATTCTTGTACACCGCGACATTCGTGATCTGAACGGTACGCCGGTCCAGGGCCGTGTTTTGCCAGTTGAGCAGCGTCAGGGCGACCAGCCTCCAGCCGCGCGGCGCCGAGCCGTCCCGCACGAAAACCGCGCGCTGCTGCACACCGTCGGCCAGCGGCTTGCTGGTGGGATTGAACACCGCATCCGCGGACGTGTCGACCAGGAAGATCCCCTGGAAATCGACGTTGCGCGTCACCCAGCCGGAGTCGCCTTGCACGACGATGACCCGCGTGAACACGGGACGCGGCCCGCCCCGCACGACCCGCAGCCGACCCCAGAACTCCGGCGCGATCGCCGTATCCGCGAGGCCGGCGCTCAGGAAGCTCGAGAAGGTGGCCGACGCCGGCGTGGTGCCGGTCGCGCCGGGATCGCCGAAGTCGTCGTCGATGTAGCCGGTCAACTGCTCGTACGCCGCCTGCACCGCGGCCTGATCGGCCGAGAGCCCGGTGCCGGCGTCGCTGCACGCCGCCGTCACGACGGCGGCGACGAAGAGGCCTGCGACGGCCAGGTTGGAAGTGCGCATCGGTCCTGCTCCTGTCGGGGGTCTGGTTGCGTGTCGAACTGCTCTGAACCGCAGGAGAGACGCGACAGGCGCTGTGCTGTTAACGAGGAATCGGCGGCGATGCGTGCGTGACGAGGATCACGCGCGAAGGGGTCAGGCGGCGACGCGACGACCGCACGTGGAGCAGAACCGGGCGTCGGCGCGGAGCGCCGTTCCGCAG
>JBOHSO010000439.1:0-10614 GCA_050921685.1 Gemmatimonadales bacterium | reverse complement strand
TGCGCGTCACGCCCGGCGGCGTGGCGGTGGAGATCGCGCACGAGTGGACGGGTCCCGCCTGGCCGCTGATCGGACGGCTCGCAGCGAGCATGGTGATCGGGCCGGTGTTCGTGCACGGCATCGCGTCGCGCACCCTCGCCGGGATCCGGCGCCACGCGGAGGCCGCATGACCCCCGGGCGCCGCGTGGTGATCACCGGCGTCGGCGCGGTGACCCCGATCGGGACCGCGGCGGACGGCTTGTGGGCCGGGCTCGAAGGGCGCCACTCGGCGGTGCGCACCCTGACGCGATTCGACCCGAGCCCGTTCCGCAGCAAGATCGCGGCGGAGATCCCGGATTTCCGCCCGCAGGATTTTCTCGAGGCCAAGCGCGCCCGGCGGCTGGACCGCTTCTCGCAGCTCGCGGTGACCAGCGCCCGGCTCGCCCTCGAAGACGCCGAGCTCGACCCGGCGCGCGAGAACCCCGACCGCGTGGGCGCGATGATGGGGTCCGCGCTGGGCGGGGTCGCCTTCGCCGAGTCGCAGGTCGGGAACTACCTGAAAGAGGGGCCGCGCGGGCTGGACGCCACGCTCGCGCTCGCGGTCTTCCCCGGTGCGGCGAGCTGCAACATCGCCATCGAGTTCGGGTTCACCGGCCCGAACGCGACCAACGCGATGAGCTGCGCGTCGGGAACGATCGCGGTGGGCGAAGCGTTTCACGCGGTGCGCGGCGGCCTGGCCGACGTGATGGTGGCGGGTGGCGCGGAGGCTCCGCTCGCCCCGCTGACCTTCGCCGCGTTCAGCAATATCCGCGCGATGAGCACCCGCAACGACGATCCGGCCACCGCCTCGCGACCGTTCGACGCGGAGCGGGACGGCTTCGTGATGGGCGAGGGGGCCGCGGTGGTGGTGCTCGAGGAGCGCGGCCGGGCGCTGGCGCGCGGCGCCCGCCTCTACGGCGAGCTCGTCGGCTACGGCTGCACCAACGACGCGTATCACATGACCGCTCCCCGCCCCGACGGACGCCAGGCGACGCGGGCGATGCAGCTGGCCCTCGCCGACGGCGACGTCGCCCCGTACGAGGTGGGCTACGTCAACGCGCACGGCTCGTCCACGCCGCTGAACGATTCCACCGAAACGCTCGCCATCAAGCACGTGTTCGGCGCCCACGCCTACCGGCTGGCGGTGAGCGGCACCAAGGGCTATTACGGGCACGCCTTGGGAGCGAGCGGGGCGATCGAGACGGCGATCTGCGCCTTGTCCCTCGCGCGCGGGTGGCTGCCGCCCACCATCAACCTGTCCCGGCCCGACCCGGCCTGTGACCTCGATTGCCTGCCGGGGAGCGGGCGCGCCGCGCGGCCGGACGTGGTGCTCACCAACTCGTTCGGCTTCGGTGGCGTCAACGCATCACTGGTGTTGCGGCGCGCCTAGCCCCATCGGTAGATTGGCGCCCCGCACCTCCATCCGAAGGAGTCCCACGTGAACGTCTCGTTTCGTCCGCTGCTCGCGGAGTTCCTGGGCACAGCGCTGTTCGTCTTCATCGGCGCCGGCAGCGTCGTCGCGAACGCGGTGACGGCCGGAAGCATCGGCAGCCTCGGCGTCGCCCTGGCGCACGGCGTCGGGATCGCCGTGCTGATCAGCGCCTTCATGAGCATCTCCGGCGCCCACTTCAACCCGGCCGTCAGTGTGGCGCTCCTCGTCGCGGGGAAGATCGAGGGCAAGACGTGCGGGCTGTACGTCGTCGCGCAGCTCGTCGGGGCGGTGGCCGGCGCGGCGCTCGTCAACGCCCTGTTCGCCGCCACGGCGGTCGCCGCGCTGTCGGCCGGGGCACCCCAGTTGTCGCTCAACACCCGCTTCGGCCAGGGCGTCGCCCTGGAGGCGGTATTCACGTTCGTCCTCGTGTCCGCGGTGTTCGGCACGGCGGTGTCGCGCGACGCCCCGAAGATCGGCGGCTTCGGCATCGGCCTCGCGATCTTCGTCGCCGCGCTGGTCGCGGGCGGATTCACCGGCGCCGCCCTCAATCCCGCCCGGGCGTTCGGCCCCGCACTCGTCGCCGGGACGTGGCACTCGCAGGCGGTGTACTGGATTGGACCGTTGGTGGGGGGGGTGGTGGCGGGGTGGATATGGAGAGTCCTGCTGCTTCCGAAAGCGTAAGGAGAAGCGTAAGGGGCACGATGCTCGACACCCTTCGCCTCTCGTTCGCCAATTTCGCTTCGCGCCGCGCCGCGTCGTCCCGCCGAGCCGAACGCTGGCACCGAGTGGCGTGCGCCGTCGCCCCTCGCTTCGTCCCGTCCCACCAGGCGCTCGTGGAGCTGCTGCGCGCCCGCGATGCGCGCTGGGAGGCGCACGCCGTCGCGCAGGAGGCGGCGGAGCGATTCCCCGAGAGCGCCGACGCCTGGATGCTCCTGGGTGACGCATGGCAACTGGTGTTTCGCCAGCAGGAGGCGCTGGTGGCGTACGAGCAGGCGCTGGTGTTCGATGAGCGACCGGACGCGGCGCTCGCGGCGGGGGCGATCTACCGCCGCTCCGGCCAGTTCGCCGACGCGGCGGCACGGTTTGCCCGGGCCTACGCGGCGGGCGGCGGAGCGGAGGCGCTACGCCAGAACGCCGAGGCGTTGTATCAGGCCGGGGACGATGCCGCCGCCGACCAGGCCCTCTCGCTGTGGGCGATGCAGGTGCCGGATGGTCCCGCCCGCCTCGCGCAGCTCCGGGCGGACCTGCGGGCCGCGCGGCGCACGAGCTAACGCCGGTCTAGGAGTCGCGGGCAGAGCGGCCGCGGCGCACGAGGGCCACGGCGTAGCTCGCCAGAATCGCCGCCGTGAGGACGTAGGCGGCGATCATGAACGGCGCGTTCTGCGGCACCTCAGGCGGCACGATCCGCCCCTCCCATGGCGTAGCGCTGCGTCACGAAGCCCACGTAGAGCAGCGTGAACACCGCGAACGACGCGAGCAACGTCAGCACCATCTCCGGTGGGGCGGACGGCGCGCTCGGCTTGAGGATGATCGGCTGCGGGTGGAGCGTGCGGAACAGGTACACGCTCAGGTGGATGAACGGCAGCAGTACGAGCCCACAAATCCCCAGCACCGCCGCATAGCGCGCCCGGAGCGCCGGGCTGGCCACGACGCTCCGCAGCAGCTGATACCCGATGAACAGAAAGAACAGCATCAGGCTGAGGGTCAACCGGGCGTCCCAGGTCCACCACGTGCCCCACACCGGTTTCGCCCACAACGGGCCGGTGGTGAGCATCACGCACGAAAACACCGTCCCCACCTCTGCCGAAGCCGCGGCGAACCGGTCGTACCGGGGATCCCGCACCAGCAGAAACAGAATGCTCGCGAGCCCGACGAGTCCCATGGCCAACATCGCCGACCAGGCCGCCGGCACGTGCAAGTAGTAGATCTTCTGCGCCGGGCCCTGATGCAGCTCGACCGGCGTGAAGGCCAGCGCCCGCACGTAGATCCCCGCCAGCAGGACGAAGCCGATGCCGGTGATCCACCGACCACGTTGCGCGAGGGTCATTCGGTCACCGTGGCGGGGAACAGCAGCGTCGCGAGCGTCACGAACGTCACGTCGTAGGCGGCGAGCAACCTAAGCCATCCCGCGGCATCGCTCAGGGGACGCCCCGCGAACAGCTGCGCCGTCACCTGGACAGCCGCGATGAGGGGTGGCAGGAGAAACGGCAGCAGCAGCACGGGAAGCATCAGCTCGGCGAACCGCGTGCGCACCACCATCGCGCTGAACAAGGTGCCCACCGCGAGGAACCCCACCGTCGCCAACGCGGTCACCGCCGCGAGCGGGAGCCAGACGCGACCGATCGGCACGTCGAAGAACAGCGCGAACAGCAGCACGCCGACCACCTGGACCAGCGCGACGAACACGACGTTCGCGGCGAACTTCCCCCAGAATAAGCTGGCGCGGCTGATCGGCGCCATCAGCAGCCCATCAAGAGCCTGATTCTCCAGCTCGGCCTGGAACGCCCGGTTCATGGCGAGCATCGCCGCGAAGCTGAACGTCACCCACAGGATGCTGGGCGCGAGATCGAGAATGGGGACGGCGGTGGGATCGCGACCGTGCTCGAACACGACGAGCACGAGCGCCGTGAACACGAGCGCCGACGTGAGCGCCGTGCGCGAGCGAAACTCGAGCCGGAGGTCCTTGCGAGTCACGATCCACGCGTGCCGCACGAGCTCACGCATCCGCGACCGCCTTCGCGTAGGCGGCGGTGAGTGCGGCGGCATCGCGCCCGCCCCGGGGGCCGCATGCCACGAACCGCCCGGCGCGCATGAACGCCACGTCGCTGGCGAGATCGGTCCCCTCTTGGATGCTATGCGTGACCAGCACCGTCGCCCGCCCGACTCCGGCGAACTCGACGAGGAGGTGCCCCAGGGCCGCGGCCGCTGGTCGGTCGAGCCCCGTGAACGGCTCGTCGAACAGCAGGACCGCCGGATCGTGCATCAACGCCCGCGCGATCGCCACGCGTTGTCCCTGGCCGCGCGACAGCGTCCGCACCAACCGATGCCCCTGGTCCTCCAGTCCGAGCCGGGACAGCAGCTCGTCCTCTTGGCGCCGGACCATCGGTTCCGGTACGTCGTAGAGCGACGCCCAGAACCGCAGGTTCTCCCGCACGGTGAGGTGGCCATAGAGCAGCGAGGTGTGCCCGACCCACCCCAGCGATCGGCGTCCGCCGTCGATCCCGGTCGCGCCCCGTTGCGGGTGAATCAGGCCCGCCAGCACCCTGAGCAGCGTCGTCTTGCCGGCACCGTTCGGGCCGAAGATCGCCAGGGTCTGGCCGCGGTTCAGCGAAAACGTGATGCCGTCGAGCGCGCGAATGGCTCCGAACGCGTGGTGGACGTCACGCGCCCACAGCATCGATGCGGGCCGCGAGCTCGTTCAGATCGAAGGGCTTGACGAGGTAGGCGCTGTGACCGAGGTCGAGCACGTGCATCAACGGCTCCATGCTCACGTACGCGGTGGTGACGACCACCGGAAGCGTCGCCCGCTTTTGCCTGATCCGTTGCAGCAGGGCGATCCCGTCGGTGTCCGGGAGTCGGAGGTCCAGGACCATCACTTCGGGTTCGAAGCTTTCGAGCTGCTGCATGGCTTCGGCGCCGGTCCGGGCGAACGCCATCTCGTAGCGCGAGCTGAAATACCGGGCGTACGATGTCTGCAAGGCAGCTTCGTCTTCGACAATCAGCACTTTGCGCTTGGGACCGGCGGCGGCCATAGCCCGTGGGAATATACCTGCCGCCCACCGGGCGTCCACAAAGCCGGCGCCTAGTCGCGCCCCGGTTCCAGCTCGAACAGATCATCGAGCTTGGTTAGGACCAGGAGGAAGCGCAGCTCCTCATTCGCGCCACGCAGGCACACCGTTTGGCGGCGCTCCGCCGCCTTGCGCTGGATCAGCATCAGGGCGCCGAGGCCGGCGCTGTCCACCTGCCGGGTCGCCGACAAGTCGACCACCAGCCGCCCCGTGCCTTCCGGCAACTGGGCCAAGAGCTCGGCGGCGGAGCGCCGAAAGTTCGTCCGGTTGTCCAGGCCGAGCGCCTCGGGCGCGGCCAGGATCCTCTGCATCGGTTCGACCGGCATCGTGGTGTGGCTCGTGGGCTCCATGGATCGTTGGCGGACCGGTGTTTCTCGTCCCCTGTGCCACTTCGATGCCACCCCGCCCCGCCCCGACAACTACCATCGCCACAAGAGGTTGACACGCGCTCCACGCGCCTGCGCGTCGCCGGGCACTGGCAGGACGCATGGCCCGGCGCATGCTGCAAACCAGCTTGACCCGGCCGCTCGTCGCGGCCATACCTTACCACTCCCAATTCGACCACGAGCCATGACCGATCGGATCGAAACCCTGCTCGACGAGCAGCGCAGCTTTCCGCCCCCTGCCGGATTTCGTGAGCAGGCTCACATTCGGGACGCCGCGATCTACGAGCGGGCCAAGCGGGACCGGGAGGGCTACTGGGCCGACTGGGCCAAGCAGCTCGAGTGGATTCGTCCCTGGGACCGTGTCCTGGAGTGGACGCCGCCGCACGCGAAGTGGTTCGTCGGCGGAACGCTGAACGCCTCGGTGAACTGTCTCGACCGGCATGTGCGCGCCGGGCGCGGCGGGCGCGTCGCCCTGATCTGGGAGGGTGAGCCGGGCGACGTGCGCACGCTCACCTACGCCGATCTCCACGCCCTGGTGTGCCGGTTCGCCAACGTGTTGAAGCGGCTGGGCGTCGTGAAGGGCGATCGCGTGGCGATCTACCTTCCGATGGTCCCGGAGGTGGCCGTCGCGATGCTCGCCTGTGCCCGCATCGGCGCCCCGCACACGGTGGTGTTCGGGGGCTTCTCGGCCGAGTCGCTGCGCGACCGGATCAATGATGCGGCGGCGAAGGTGCTCATCACGGCCGACGGCGGGTACCGGCGCGGATCGGTCGTCCCGCTCAAGCAGAACGCGGACGAGGCGATCAGCGCGACCCCGGGCATCCAGCACGTCGTCGTGCTGAAGCGGACCGGCCAGCCGGTCCCGATGCAGGCGGGACGCGATCGCTGGTGGGACGACCTGATGGCACAGGTCGAGCCGGACTGCGCCCCCGAAGCGATGGACGCGGAGGACCCCCTCTACATCCTGTACACGTCGGGCACGACGGGAAAACCGAAAGGCATCCTCCACACGACCGGCGGCTACCTCACGCACGTGCTCGCCACCACCAAGTGGGTGTTCGATCTCACCGACCAGGACGTGTTCTGGTGCACCGCCGACGTCGGCTGGGTTACGGGACACTCCTACGTGGTCTACGGCCCGTTGGCGTTGGGTGTGACGGAGGTGATGTACGAGGGCGCGCCCGACCATCCGAGCAAGGACCGGTTTTGGGCGATCTGCGCCAAGCACGGAGTCACGGTGTTTTACACCGCGCCCACGGCGATCCGTGCATTCATGAAATGGGGTCCCGCTCTCCCGGCCAACCACGATCTTTCCAAGCTCCGGCTGCTCGGCACCGTCGGAGAGCCGATCAACCCCGAGGCCTGGATGTGGTACCAGCAGCACATCGGCAGCGGGCGCTGCCCCATCGTGGATACGTGGTGGCAGACGGAGACGGGCGGCATCATGATCACCCCGCTGCCCGGCTGCACCACCTGCAAGCCGGGCTCGGCGACGATTCCGTTCCCCGGGATCGAGGCGGAGCTGCTCGACGGGGACGGCAAGCCGGTCGCCGTGGGCGGCGGGTACCTCGCCATCACCAGTCCGTGGCCGGGCATGCTCCGGACCATCTGGGGCGACGACGAGCGCTACCGGCAGGTGTATTGGAGCCGCTGGCCCAACACCTACTTTCCGGGCGACGGGGCGAAGCGGGACGAGCAGGGCTACTACTGGATCCTGGGGCGGGTGGACGACGTGCTCAATGTCGCCGGGCACCGTATCGGCACGATGGAAGTGGAAAGCGCGCTGGTGGACCACCCGGCGGTCGCCGAGGCAGCGGTGGTGGGCCGGGCGCACGAGCTCAAGGGCCAGGCACTCGCGGCGTTCGTGACGCTCAAGGAGGGGAAACCGGCGAGCGAGTCGCTGGTCGAGGAGCTGAAGGCGCACGTGGTCAAGAAAATCGGCGCGCTGGCGCGGCCGGACGACATCCTATTCACCGCCGACCTGCCGAAGACGCGCAGCGGTAAGATTATGCGGCGGCTGCTCAAAGACATCGCCGAAGGGCGGACACTGGGAGACACGACCACGCTCGCCGATCCCGCCGTGGTATCGCGACTCAAGGACCAGTACGAATCACAGGAATCGTAATGCGATCAGGCGCTGCGCCGCAGCGCGCCCAGGGCCAGGATCGTGATCGCTGTGATGATCACCGCCGATACCACGCACCACCGGCACACCGCGTGGATCACGAACAGCTCGAGGTAGGTGAGGTAGAGCGAGAACAAGAACCCTCCGGCCGAGAGTGCGGCGAGGAGCCGGTTCGGCCAGGGACGCGCGAGGGACGCGGGCTGCAGCCCGGCCAGCGCGACCGCGAAGATCAGCGCGTAGCCCACGACCCCATACAAGGCGATGGGCACACCGAACAGCACCGCGTAGGAGCTGCCCTGGACGTACTCGCAGTCCCCGGTGCCGCATTGCAGCCCGCCGATCACGCCGATCTTGTAGAGCCAGAGGTACAGCGACACGAACACCCCGACGAGCGCGAGCAGCGCGATCGCCTGGCGATGGCGCACTAGCGGCCGCCGGCGGTGAGGCTGTCGACCAGGGCTTTGAACGCGTCGGAATTCCCGTACCGGCGCGCGTCGAGCAACCGCCCATTGGCGAAGAACGTGGGCGTGCCACCCACCTGGCGGGCCACTCCCTCGAGACGACTCAGCTCGATGCGGCCCGCGTACCGCTGGCTGTCCATGCAGTCGCCATAGCGGCGCACGTCCAGGCCGACGCCTCGCATGAGGTCGCGGAACACGCCGGTGGGGTTCCGGTCACGATACGCCCAGTCGCCGTGACGGCCGAACAAGGCGTCCATCGCTTCCCACGCCTTCCCCTGCTCGTCGGCGCAGGCGACCGCGTGGGAGGCCAGGCGCGACCATTGGTGGTTCGGCAGCGGAAAATCGCGGTAGCGCCAGCGCAGCCGTCCCGTTGCGATCAGCTGCTGGCGGATCTCCGGGAACTGTACCACGGTAAACTGCGCGCAGAACGGGCACTCGAAGTCGGCGTACTCGACGACCTCGATCGGAGCGCTGTCGCTCCCCAGCACGTAGCCGCGGAACGCGCTGTCGGCGGCGGTGACGGCGACCGGAGGTCCGTCCGTCCCCAACGCCGTCCCACTGCCGGGGCGCGAGCCGCGCCAAATCAGAAACCCTGCCACCACGGCCACAACGGACAGCAGCGCGTAGAACCGTTTCATCCTTCGGGAGTCCTCCGCCAGGGGGGCTCGTCGTCCGGCTCGTCGAAGTCCTGCTCGCGCAGCCGGCGCTCCGCTTCGTCGACGATGCGGCGGCTGTCGGCGATCTCCGGCGTGTCGTACGTGAGGCGCACTTCATAGTGGAACAGCTCACTGCGGGCGTTGCCCAGCAACCGCTGGAGCTCGGGCGCCGCTTCGAGCAGCCGGCCCTCGCGATCGAGGTCCTGGATCCGCAACGCGAGCGCGCGCAGCAACGCCACCAGCCGGTGCGCGCGTTCCGGACCGTAGACCTGATCGTGCATACTCATCCCGGAGTATACCACCGTCGCCCGGGAACAGCCCGAGCGCGGCGCGGGTTTGCCTGGGGGGAGCGCCCTCATTAAATTGCGCCCCCGTTACCCGCCCGGTTAAGGAGCGACTGCGCATGGCGAAAAAGCGTGAGCCTCGGAAAATTGCGACCGCGACGGCCTTCGAACAGGCCCGTGACGAGCTGTTCTCCCACATCCTGCGGTGTGGCGTGCTGGAAGCGACCCCGGACCACCAAAAGGAGTGGTTCGACGATACGATGCAGTACCTGGCCGACCGCTACGAGGGCCTCTCGCAGCCGGAACTCGATCAGCTACGCACCCTCGGGGAGCGATACTGCCAGCCCGTGGTGCCGCGGCCGACCCCGGTGGGGGCTGGCGCCTGAGCGAACGCTTGGACAATTGAGGTCACGGGCGCCCGCTGGGCGCCCGTTCACGTTCACGGCTGCCACGACGGCCCGTGTCGCCAGCGGTACCCCAGCCTGAGGCGCAGCCCGCCTCCCAAGCCCACCTCCCCGAACCAACCACGCCGCCCCCCGGCCGCCGCTTCGACGCCGATCAACACGACCAGCGCCCCCGCGCCGCGGCGACGGGGTGATCCCAGGTACGCCGCTCCAACCCCTCCGTAGGGTGAGACCCCGCTCCTCGCTCCGGGCGTGACCAGGAACTGGACGGTCGTCTCGAGCCGCACCGCCGCGTCCCCGTTCAGCGCCCCGCCGGCAACCGCGAGGCCGACGCGGCCCTGACCACCCGGCCGTGTGGCGACGCCGGCGGAGATTCCGTAAAAGTCGTATCGCGCCAAACCGGCCAGCGGCCCCACGTCGAGCTCGCTGGCGACGCTCCCCTGTCCGGCGAGCAGCGGCGGGAACGCGAGGGCCATCCACACCCACGGCGCCACTGCCCTACACAATGGTGACGTCGTAGCTCACCCGGGTATCCGGCGCGAGGGAGGCCATCACGGAGCAATATTTCTCGAGCGAGAGATCCACCGCGCGGCGCAGCTTCGCTTCCTCCGCCCCCGCCCCGCCGGCGCGGAAACGGAAATGCATCGCGGTGAAACGGCGCGGATGCTCCTCACGGCGCGTCCCTTCCACCTCGACCTCCAGCGATCGAAGCACCACCCGCATCTTCTCGAGCACGGGCACGATATCCGCGGCGCTGCAGGCTGCCGCCGCGAGCAACAGCAGCTCCACGGGCGACGTGGCCGTTTGCGCGTCGCCGTCGACCAGAATGGAGGGCCGGCCGGGCCCGCCGCCCTCGAACACGAGCTGCTCGCGCCACCGCATCGCTATCCGCGCGCCGGGTCCGGCCATGCCGCCTCCTCGCCTCGAACGGTTGATGACCCGCGGGGCGTCACGGCGCTCGCCGAGAAGCCGCCTGTCCCGCGGCGCGCCCGTAGTCCCAGATGGCGTACACCGAGACTGCGCCGGTGGCCCATGCGAGTGGTCGCGCCAAGGGCGAGGC
>JBOHSO010000438.1:0-2613 GCA_050921685.1 Gemmatimonadales bacterium | reverse complement strand
GCTGGGCGATGTCGGAGCCGCCGGAGGCGTATTGGCGGGTGATGGTGATGAGCGGGGGGGCCAACGCCGACAGCCGATGGCGCTACCGTGCGCCGAAAACGAGTTTGGCCATCGGGTGCTCCGGCTGTTATGTGAACAGATTCGGCCCCGGTCCGGGCTTTCCGTACCCCGGGCTCCTCGGCTCCGGCCGCACCCGGACGTAGCCCAGCTCTTCGGAGCGGGAGATGCGCTTCTCGGCGACCAGGCCTTCCAGCACGAGCTCGCAGGCGGCCACCATGTGGGCGGGGTCCTTCTTGCCGGCCAGCCCGACCTGGTCCACCAGGTCGAGCAGACCGGGGACCACGCTGAAGCCCTTGAGCAGCGTCTCGGAGCGCTCATCGGCCGAGATCTTGAGGGCGCCGCCCTCGTCGAACCAGTGCACGATGTCGTCCACGTTCGCGCCGCCGACGCGAGCCGTGAAGGTGTTCCCGGCGGCGCGCTTGATCAGGTCCTTCGCAATGGCGTCGGCGCCCTGCAACTCGCCTTCGTACTCGAGCTCGAGCTTGCCCGTGATGGCCGGGAGCGCCGCATACACGTCCGACACGCGCGGCACGACCGCTTTTTCCTTCGTGGCGATGGTGCGCTGCTCCGCGTTCGACACGACGTTCTCGAGCACGCTGATCGGCAGCCGTTGCGACACGCCGCTCTTCTTGTCGACGCGCTTGTCGGTCCGCGCCTCGAACGCAATGCGCTCGACCAGCTCCACGATGAAATCGGGGACGCGAAGCGGGCGCCCGCCGTCGCGCGCCACCCAGGCCTCTTGCTGCGTGATCGTCGCGCCGAGCGCGACCGTGTGAGGGTAGTGCGTGAGGATCTCCGAGCCGATCCGGTCCTTCAGGGGGGTGATGATCTTGCCCCGCGCGGTGTAGTCCTCCGGGTTCGCCGTGAACACGAGCGCGACGTCGAGGTTCAGGCGGATCGGGTACCCTTTGAGCTGGACGTCGCCCTCCTGCATGATGTTGAACAGCCCCACCTGGATCTTGCCGGCGAGGTCGGGCAGCTCGTTGATCGCAAAGATGCCGCGGTTGGCCCGCGGGAGCAGGCCGAAGTGCATCGTCAGCTCGTCGGAGAGCAGGTGCCCGCCGCGCGCCGCTTTGATCGGATCCACGTCGCCGATGATGTCGGCGATGGTGACGTCCGGAGTGGCCAGCTTCTCCACGAAGCGCGCGTCGCGCGACAACCAGAGGATCGGCGCGCGGTCGCCCTGCTCGCCGATGAGCTCCCGGCCGTATTTCGAGATCGGAGCGAAGGGATGGTCGTTGACCTCGCTTCCGGCCAGGATCGGGATTTCCTCGTCGAGCAGGCTGACGAGCTGCCGCAGGATGCGGCTCTTCGCCTGCCCCCGCAGCCCCAACAGGATCAGATTGTGCCGCGACAAGATGGCGTTCACGAGCTGCGGGATGACCGTGTCCTCGTAGCCCACGATGCCCGGGAACAGGGGAGCACCGTTCTCGAGCAAGCAGATCAGATTCTCACGCAGCTCGTCCTTCACGGTCCGGGCGACGCGCGCCGGCGCGGCCCACTCCGTCTGCTTCAGGTCGGCCAGGGTCGATGGTTTGGTGGTGCGCATGGTGCGGAGGTTAACCCGCGCTCTCTCGCGGTGTAAAGAGCCGCGCGCCGGCGACGCCCCACGCACGCAGGTCCACCGACGCCCGGCGATCGCTGCCGATCGGCAAGGGATCGCCGTTCATCTCCACCAGCGACACTGCGCGTGCCTGTTGGAATGCGTACGCGGCCGGCCACATCCCCACCGGGCGCGCCGCACCAGCCAATTCCAGCAGCTTCACCACCGCGCCCTCGCCGTCGTCGGCCGGCTTGGCACCGACCACCAGGACGTTGCGGTCGGAGATGAACAGGGCCGAGTCGCGGGCGATCAGCGGGCCCGGGGACGGGTTGTCGTACGGCGGGCTCACGTACAGGGGATCGCAGGCGGCCCACCCGCGCCGCACGGGCTCTGCGGAATCGCCCGGTGCCAGCAGGGACAGACGATAGCGCAGCACCAGCTCACCGCCCTGCCGGGCCGCGTAATTCGTGTGCCAGTAATTGTGCATGGCGTAGGAGAACAGCGTCCCGTCGGGCGTGATGGACCGGCGCCACGCGCCGCGAAACAGATCGTTGAGCGTGAACAGCGGCGCGTCGGGGGCGCTCCACACGACGCCGTCCGGGCCTTCGTGCAGCCACACCCAGTGCGCGTGACAGTACCAGTCCCGGCAGCTGCCCGGCTGCTGATCCTGCTCGACGGTCATCCGCCCCAACGGTACCTCGACCTGCACGACGGGCTGCGTGAACGCAAACGGAAACGCGACGTACACCGCCTCTTTCTCGAGTGTGGGAATCTTCGTCAGGCGGTTTTCGATATCGACCCATGGCAAGTCGTCGTACAGGGTGACGCTGGAGAACAAGGCGCTCGTGCCACGCAAGGTGCGGGCGGCGTCCAGGCGTTGCCCGATGCCGGGAAGCCGCAGCCGTCGCGAGCTGACGCGTGTGGCTCCGGCAACGTCCAGCGTCGGGGGGGAGCGCAAGGCGGTTCGATCCCAGCTCGTCCACAGGGCCGTGCGATCGCCGCCCGTGACG
>JBOHSO010000437.1:0-2339 GCA_050921685.1 Gemmatimonadales bacterium | reverse complement strand
GTCGTGTACGGAGAACGGGACCGGGAAACGCTGCGCATTTTTCGACTGGCCCGTGCCGGCTGGGGGCCGGTGATCGGTGACGGGTCGCAAGAGCTGTCGGTCGTGTACGTCGGCGACCTGGCGGCCGCCCTGATCGCCGCGGCCACCGCCCCCGCCGCCGCCGGCCGCATCTACTTCGCGGCCCATCCAACGGTCACCACCAGCCGGGGGCTGGTGGAGGCCGTCGGCCGGGGGGTGGGAGCGCGACCACGCATCGTGCGGCTCCCGGGCGCGCTGGCGCGAGTCGCCCTCTGGACGATAGGTTCGCTGGCGCACGCCGCCGGCCGCGCCACGGTGCTGTCGGCGGACAAAGCAAACGAATTCCTCGCCCCCGCCTGGACCTGCCGCGCCGATGCGATCGCGCGCGACGCCGGCTGGCGGGCGGCCACCGACTTGGAGACGGGACTGGCGCGCACTGCCGCGTGGTACCGTGCGGAGGGTTGGCTGTGATGGCAGAGCGGCGACAGACCCTCGGGGCGTTTACGTCCATCGACCGGTGGACCCTGAGCTACGTGGCGCTCGCTACGCTCGCCCTCCTCGCGTCGTTCGAGGGTGACGACATTCCCCGCTGGTGGTGCCTGGCGCTGGCGCATGCCCTGCTGGTCGGCCTCGTGTTGCTCGCACCGCGCGCGCGGACCGCCGGCCCCGTGGGCCGGCTCCTGGGCGACTGGTACCCGATGTTGCTGCTCGCGGGGCTGTACGCGGAAATCGGCGTCCTCACCCTGGACGCCGGGTTTCAGAACGACATCGCGATCCAGCGCCTCGAGGAGTGGGTGTTCCGGTCGCAGGTGTCGTATCGGTGGATCCGCGAGATGCCGGAGCCATGGCTGTCGACCGTGCTGCATACCTCCTACCTCGCCTACTACGCCATCCTGTACGCCCCGCCGCTGGGGTTGTGGCTCTCGGGGCGGCGCGACGCGGCGCGCCACACCATCCTCGGCGTGATGGTCACATTCTATCTCTGTTACGTCGTGTTCCTGTTCTTCCCGGTGGCCGGCCCGCGGTATGCATTCGATCTCGCCCGAAACGCGGCGACCGAAGTCGGCCCGGCCCGTCTGGCACAGTGGCTGCTCGACCACGGCGATTCCTGGGGGGCGGCCTTCCCGTCCTCACACGTGGCGGCGTCGGTGGTCGCGACCGGGATGGCGCTGCGCTACTGGCGACCGCTCGGCCTCGCCCTGCTCCTCCCGACGGCCGGACTCGTCCTCGCCGTCGTGTACGGACAATTCCACTACGCGGTGGACGCGCTGTGCGGGCTCTTCGTGGCGGGCGTCATGCTGGCGGTGATGCAGCGCAAGCGGCCGGCGGAGACCGGCGCTCGCGCCCCCGACTCAGTGGTGGGCGTGCTCGACGCGAGTACCTGACCGGTCCGAGAGCGCCGGGGCCTTGTCCAGGCGCAGCGCGTGTCGCAAATCGCGCACATAGAGGGAATCGCCCGGCTCGGAGGCCGGCCAGGTGACCGCGCGCGCCGGCCGGAACAATCCCCCCACCACGCCCATCCCGCCGCTCGGTAACACCCGCCCCGTGGGATTGTCGTAGTACACGGTGACGCGGTAGCGGTGCTCGGGCACGATCCGCACGCCGATGCCGCGCAGACCGATGAACTTCTTCGTCGGCATCCCCACCACGTGCCCGGTCGAATCGGTCCGCGGCGTCCCCCGCCAGATCACCGTGCCCGTCGTCACGTCGCGCAGCTCCAGCGCCACGGCGTGGTCGTGCACGTGCCCGCTCAGGCCGACGATTCTGCCCGGCACCGCCGGGCTGCCTTCGTGGGACTTGTCCGATCGCCCGGGCGGTAGATCGAACGACTTGTCCCCGGCCGGAAATGCCACGTCGAACTGCCAGGGATAGGCCCGCAGCACTGGGTACCAGTGGCCGTCGTCGGTGTACGTCAGGATCAACCGCGTGCGGACGCCGCGATACGATTGCATGGTGGGATTGTGCAGCATCGCGTTCGCCACCAACCGCTCACCCTTCACGAACGGGGCGCCGAGCAGCCAGCGGGTCATGCGAATCGAGCCGGTCTCGCTGCCGGCCGCGAGCACGCGTCGAGAGATCGGCAAGAACAGCTCGCGGTGGTTCGGATCGATCAGGTTGTAGTGATGCAGCAGCTGGCCCGGCAGCGCCCGCCCGGCGGCGTCGATCAACTCGATCCGGAAGCCCGACATCCACCCGGTGAACGGCAGATCCACGCCCATCACGGGGGGAAAGACCGGGCTGTGCGCGTGGCGCTCGCTCATGCTCTGCAGCGTGATCGCGGTCGCCGCCTCGTGGCGCATTCCCGCGGGAAGGTCCACGGG
>JBOHSO010000436.1:0-3649 GCA_050921685.1 Gemmatimonadales bacterium | reverse complement strand
CTAGTCGGCCACGCGCGCCTGGGGCTGGCGTTGCGCACGCCCATCTGCCTCGACGAATCGCTGAAGAGCGCAAGCCACGCCCGGCAGGTGGTGGACCTCGAGGGCCCCAAGGTGTGGAACATCAAGGTCCACCGGGTCGGCGGCCTCACGGAAGTGTGCCGTATCTACCGGATCGCAGCAGCGTACGGAGCGCTGTTGTGGGCGGGGACGATGCCCGAATCGGGAATCGGGTCGCAGGCGGCGCTGGCGGTGGCGGCACTCCCGCTGTGCGTGTATCCGTCGGATCTCGAACCGAGCACCAGGTGGTACGGACGCAACCGGGACGTCATCAAACTGTCGATGGGGCCGGACGGTCGAATGGCGGTGCCGCACCAGTCGGTCGCCAGGCTCCTCGACCAGCGCCGGTTCCGGGCCGCGACGAATGCCAACCCGTTGCTCGGCTGAGCGTTACGGCGGCGAGTTGACCGCCCTCGTAACTTCCTGGGCAGTGAAAACCGCTCGTATGCGACATCCGAACTACCCGAGAGCGTCCTTCATGTCCAAGCAGCCCGCCCAATACTGGGCCACGAATCTGTACAAGAACCCGCGCACGCGTCCCAAATCAGACGCGCCGAGTCGCGACCTACCCACTCTGGCCGCGGGACGGTTCAAACGGGCCCGCGAGGGTATCCGCGCCCTGCGCCACGTCACCGAGCAAGTGGTGTTCATGGGGACCGCCTGGAAATGGGTGTGGATGTACGAGGTCGGCGGGCGCAAGCTCGGTTTCCTGCACCCGATGGAGTCGGGAGTGAGCGGCACGTTCGTCCTGACGGACGTGGAGGAACAAGAGCTCGTGTTGGCGAACGGCTACCCCAGGAGCGTCAAGCACGCCGTGAGACTGGGACAGCTCGCCGACGGCGTGCGCTGGTGTTGGATGGAGTTCCCCGACCTCCATACGGTAGACGGGTTCGTTCAGGTCATCCACCTCAAGCACCACCTCCTGTCGCGGCCCGACTAGACGGGTCTTGTGTGGTATTCGCCGGGCGCGCTACATTCCTCGCGCCCCGCAAGCCGTTGCCGTACCAAGCCGTTGTCGTCCTTACCACAACCGGATCTGCGATCGAGGCCACCGCCTTGGCGACGACCAGAGTGTGCAGGACCGCGACCGGAATCGGGCTGGCGATCGCAGCGGCCTTGGCGGCCCCACGCTTGGCGGGACAAGGCGCCCAAGCGACGCCTGGGGCCGCAGGCGGCAAGGCGCCGGTCATCAGCGACACCGGCGCGCTCCGTGGCCCGCGCCAGCCGATCTTCTTCCGACACGACATCCATGCAGGTCAAGACCGCATCCCCTGCATGTATTGCCACTCCACGGCGGCGGTTTCGAGCGAGCCGGGGCTCCCGGCGCTGCGGACCTGTATCGGGTGTCACGCGATCATCGGTGGGTCCACCCCCTCGCACCAGGCCGAGATCGCCAAGGTCCGGAAGGCCTGGAGCGACCGGAAGCCGCCGGAGTGGATCCGCATCCACACGGTGCCCGGCTTCGTTCGGTTCCCCCACATGCGCCACATCAAGGTGCTGGGCACCGGCCCCCAGGCGTGCGCCACCTGCCACGGATCGGTGTCCGAGATGCCGCAGGTCTACCAGGCGTCCACGCTGAAAATGGGGTGGTGCACCGGCTGTCACGTCGAGCGGAACGTGAGTCGCGACTGCTCGCTGTGCCACTACTAGGGTCACGAGTCTTGGCGCGACGTGATGGAACGGCACTGGGCGTGAGGTGGGTGACGACATGCCTGACGAGCTGAACCGGCGACGGTTCCTCAAGGTCCTGGGCGCGACGAGCGGCGGTGCCGCCGTGCTCGCGGGGTGCGGGATCGGCCCCGATCCGACCGAAAAACTCATTCCCTATCTGGTGCCGCCGGAGGATCAGATCCCCGGCACACCGACCTGGTACGCCAGCACGTGCCGCGAATGCCCGGCCGGATGCGGCATCCACATGAAGGTGCGCGAGGGGCGCGCGATCAAGATCGAGGGCAACCCGGAGTCGCCCATCAACCACGGCCGGCTGTGCGCGCGCGGCCAGGCGGCGCTGCAGGGGCTCTACAATCCCGATCGGGTCACCGGCCCGTTGCGGCGCAACGCATCCAGCCACCTCGAGCCGACCACGTGGGATGAGGCCATCGCCACGCTCCAGGTCAAGCTGCAGGAGGCGCGCGAGACGGGCATCGTGTTCGTCACCGGGCTCGAGTCGGGGAGCTTCGGCGCGCTGGTGGACGAATGGGTGACCGAGGCCGGCGGGCGACGCGTCACCTACGAGCCGTTCGCCTTCGAGGCGCTGCGGGAAGGGAACCGCCTCGCGTTCGGCGACGCGAGCCTCCCCTGGTACGACTTTGCCGCTGCCCGGCACATCGTTTCCTTCGGCGCCGATTTCATGGAGACCTGGCTCTCGCCGGTCGGATTCCAGAACGCGTTCACCCGGGCGCACAGCTTCGAATCGGGGCAACGCTCGACGATGGCGCGGTTCGTGTACGTGGCGCCGCGCCTGCCGCAGACGGGCCTCGCGGCCGACGAATGGCTGGCGGTCGTGCCGGGCAGCGAAGGCCTGCTCGCCCTCGCGATGGCACAGGTGATCGCGACCCAGCGGCGCGCCGCGGTGCCGGCCGACGCCGCCCGCCTCACGTTGCCGTCCCCTGCGATGGTGGCGGACGCCGTCGGCATTGAAGCGGGGGTGATCGAACGGCTGGCGCGTGAGTTCGCGGCTTCGGACGCAGGGTTGGCCGTGGCCGGCGGGATCGCGACGCATTACCCCAATGGGGCGGAGATCGTTGCGGCGGTCAACATCCTGAACTACGTCGCCGGCTCGGTCGGGAAGACGGTGAAGTTCGGCGCCGATCTGGCGCACGGCGCCGCCGGCAGTTTCCGTGACGTGACCTCTCTGACGAGTGACATGGCGGCGGGGAATGTCGGGCTCCTGCTGGTGCACGGCGCGAACCCGATGCACTCGATGGGTGGCGCGTTCGCCCAGGCGTGGGGGGCGGTCGGTTTCAAGGTGTCGTTCTCCTCCTACCTCGACGAAACCGCCGCCGGTGCCGATCTCGTGCTCCCCGATCTCCATCCGCTCGAGCAATGGAACGACAGCCGGCCGCGCGCCGGCGTGTACGCGCTGCAGCAGCCCGCGATGATGCCCGTGTTCGACGGCCCGAAGGCCACGGGCGATGTGCTGCTGCGCGCCGCCGGCAGAACCGGGACGTTCAAGGATTACCTCCAGCACAAGTGGCGGGAGCTCCATCAACGGCTCGGACGCGGAACGGGGTTCGAGGAATGGTGGACTCAGTCGGTCCAGCACGGCGGCCTGTACGGCGACGCGCCCTCCCGCCCGGTGCGGCTCGCGGCGGGCGCCGCGGCGATCTCGGCGGCACCGTCGGCGTCCGCCGGGGGACCGCACGACGCGATCGCGATCGTCTTCCCGCATCCGGCGCTGCACGACGGCCGGGGCGCCAACAAGCCGTGGCTTCAGGAGCTGCCCGACCCGGTCTCGAAGGTCACCTGGCACGGCTGGGTGGAAGTGCATCCCGAGACGGCCGCGAAGTGGCGGCTCTCGAACGGTGATTTCCTTCTGGTGAAGCATGAATCCCGCGGCGTGCGCGCGCCCGTGTGGATCACGCCATCGGTG
>JBOHSO010000435.1:0-9078 GCA_050921685.1 Gemmatimonadales bacterium | reverse complement strand
ATCCCGAGCCCGTAGCTTCCCTTCTGCACCGTGAGGTACTGGAGGGCCATGGCGGGCGAGATGACGCCGTGGCCACGGCCCGCGAGCGTCTCCTGGATCTCGATGGCGAACCGGGCGAGATCGGTCGCGTTGGTCCACAGGCCCGCCGCGGCCATCTCGGGATACACGTGCCAGCGCCCCCGCACCGGAGTGCGGTCGGCGTAATAGCCGCTCGCGCTGAGCGCCGCGCGCGCCGGGGGCGGGGGCTGTTCGAACGAGCTGCTCGTCATCCCGATCGGCTCGAGCACCGTCTCGTGCATGAATCGCGGAAACGGCTTGCCCGTGACGTCGATCATCATCTGCTGCATGATCGTGAAGCCGCCACCCGAGTAGCGCCCGATCGCCCCCGGGATGGCGTCCACCCGGATCGGAGCCGTGTTGGCGGGAGCCGCGCCGTCGAGCACCTGGGCCAGCGAGGGCACCGGGTTGGCCGGGTCGTAGCCAGGGAAACCGTGGACCGTGACGCCGGCGCTGTGCGACAGGATCCGGCGCAGCGTGACCTTCTCGGTCGTGGTGAAGGAGTTGTCTGGGACCCTCCAGCTCGTGAGCTTCGCGTTGACGTCACCGTCGAGCGACAGGCGCCCGACCTCGACCAAGTGCAGCGCGCCGAGGGCCGAGACCGGCTTGCTGATGGAGCCGGCCTGGAAGAGCGTCGCCGGCGTGACCGGGGCGCGGGTGGTGACGTCGACCACGCCGTACGCCCGTGCCACCACGATGCGGCCGTTCTGGATGATGGCGAGCGAGCCGCCGGGGATCCGGCGCCGCGCCATCTGCCCCCGGACGTAGGCGTCGAGGCTGTCCTGGCGCGAAGGTTGGGCGTGGAGGCTTGCGGCCGGCGCGCACAGGAGGAGGAAGGGAACGAAGCGCGGCGGTCTCAAGCGAACCGAAGGAAACGCTCGGTGATGCGTCGGACCGTCTTGGCCGACTGCCGGGCTGAGACCACGTGGTAGGGGGACAGCAGCATGAGCGAGATGGTGGACCGGGGCCCGGGCCACGGCGCGCGACCCACCAACCGGGCGCACGACCGGAAGTAGCGGTCCGTGAAGAGCAGCATCAACACCCCGGACGCCCGCGTCAGGCTGATGGCCCGGAACGGCATCGCCTGCATCATCCGCTCGTAGGCCGGGGCCAGATGCAGCGCCCGCACCAGCAGCTGCTCCCGCACACCCCGAATCCGCTCCCGCAGGTCCGGGTCCTCGAGGTCCGATCTCCCGAGATCCGCGCGCAGGGCAGGGTGATAGGCAATCCCCCGGCGCAGGTCCTTCTCGATATCCCGCGTGACGTTGGCGAGCTGCACCATCTCACCGGCCGCGAGACAGTCTTCGCGTAGTTGTTCGGACAGCGTGCCGTTCCCCGTGCGTTGCTCGAGCAGCAGTCGGGCGGCGTAGAGGAACGGGCGTCCGATGACGTTGCGGCAGTACCGGCTCAGCTGATCCCCATCCCGCAGCACGCCTCCCTGGTCCCTGAAGGCGGTGGACGACCAGATCATCCCCGACGCCATCGACTCGACCAGGTCCACGATGTTCCGCCGCGCGTGGGGCGTGAGCGTCCGGAACACCTCGTCCACGAGGTGGCACCGGTTGACCAGCACCACATGCGTCCGATCCCGCTGGTCGCGCGCGCGCTCCGCCGCGATGCGAGGCGCCGGCTTGGGAGCGGCGCCATTCTCGAGCCGGAATCGACGGCTGAACTCCGCCAGCGCCTGTTCCCGTTCTGCCGGTTGCGAGATCAGGTCCTCATACGTATCGAGGATGCGGCAATACAGGTAGGCGACCGCCGCCGTCCGGGCGGACTCCGCCGGGAGGAGCGTGATGCAGGCTGCGAAGGTCCGGGCGGCGTGGGGGAGGATTCTCCAGATGAACGCCTCGGGATCCGCGATCTCCTGCAACCGCTCCACATCCGGTTGGGACCGGCTCTGGAGCAGTTCCCTGGTCATGAGCCAGGGCCGGCGCAAGGCGAAGGGGACGCTCGAACTCACGGCGGGACTCAATATACCCGGTGTGCGGCCCACCGTCTTGACGGGGCCGGGTGGATGCGACGACCTTGGGTTCAGCACCGCCACGGGAGTTCCGGCACCTGTGAGTCCACCGATCGAACGACGCTCCTTCCTCCAGACCGTAGGCGCGTTGGGACTAGCGCTCACGGCAGAGAAACTGTCGGGCGCTTCGAGCCGGGTCGCCGCCGCTATCCGGGTCACCCGGGCGGGACCCGATGATCCCGAAGTCCCCAACGAAGTGGTGCGACGCATCCTGGCCGAGCGCTTTCAGAACCGGCCGATCCGCCGGGGCCATGTGACGCTCGACATGCCGGCGCTGGCCGAAGACGGGCGCTTCGTCCCGGTGCTGATCGAAACCGACCTGCCGATGACGCCCGCCCACTACGTGAAGGGCGTCTTCCTCATCGTCGACCACAACCCCGACCCGCTGGTTACCGCCTTCCACCTGACGCCGGCCCTTGGCCCGGTGGTCCTCGAGACCCGCATCAAGATGAAGCGGACCAGCTGGATCCGGGCGATCGCCGAGACCAACACCGGCGAGGTGTGGGCGGATTACTTGAAGGTCGAAACCACCCTCAATGGGTGCGGCTGAGATGGCTGACCTCGGCACGACCCGGATCGTAGTGCCCGAGCGTATCCGGCGCGGCGACGTGATCCGCGTGCTGGTGGTGATCCAGCATTCGATGGACACCGGCTTCTTCCGCGACGCGAACGCCAACATCATCCCCGCCTGGTTCATCAACGACGTCCGGGTGCGCTACGGCGCGGATGAGATAGCCCGCTTCGAATGGACGTCGGGCATCAGCCGCGACCCGATGGTGAGCTTCCGGCTGCGGGCGGAGCAGGAAGCGACACTCGCCGTCGTCTCGCGTGACAATCAGGGCGGCGAATTCCGCGGCACGACCGAGATCAAGTTCGCGACCTTGTGACGGGAGTCGTCGCAGGCTCCCTGGTGCCGGCTCTGCTGCTCGCGTCCGTCACTCCCGCATCGCCTGCTGCACAGGATTCGGCTCGTTTCCGCGCCTTCTCTCGAACCACCGAGCAGACGCTCTACCCGCTGCGCCAGCTCGGCGGCGGCGTGTATGCCGTACTGGGGGATTCGGGGAAAGGGGCGGAAGGGCGACCGAACGCGGGGTTCGTTGATACCCCGGACGGCGTGGTGACGGTGGGCGGGCTCGCGAGCCCCGCTCAAGCGCGGGCCGTGATCCGCACCATCCGCACCCGGACCACACGCCCAGTGGTCTGGCTGGTGTTGTATGCCCATCACCCGGACATGATGTTCGGCGCGATCGAGCTCACACGCGCGGGCGCGCGCGTCATCGCCCACCCGGACAAGCGGGTCGTGGCGGGCGAGGGCGGCCCCGACGCGATGGTGGCCGACTGGAATCGGGTGGTGGGACTGCAGGAGCTGATCGGGTTCGAGTACGCCGATACACCCGACCGGCCGGTCACGGGGTGGGACACGCTCTTGATGGGCGGCACGGATGTCGTGCTGATCCACCCGGGCGCGGCGCACTCCGCCGGCGACCTCATGGTTTGGCTGCCCGCCGCCCGTGTGCTCTTTGCCGGCGACATCCTGGTGGAGGACGGGGTCACGATGGTCGTGGACGGCAGGTCGCCCGTGCTGCTCACCACGCTGGACCTGATCGACTCGCTCGATCCGCGCGTGGTGGTGCCGGGCCACGGCCGGATCCCCGACGATCCGCGGGCCCTCACGCGACGCACGCGCGACTACATCACCGCGCTCCGGGATACGCTGCGCGCCGCCGTCAGGCGCGGCACGCCGCAGCGGCGCGCGCTCGCGTTCCTGCCTCCCATGGATAGCGGGCGTCCCGTGAGCCTCAACTCTCGCCAGCGGCGCAATGCGGTGCGGGTCTTCCTGGAAATGGAGCGCGAGTACATGGGGCTGGAGGAGCGCCAATGAGAGTGGCCTGGTGCATGGCCCTGCTCCCGGCGATCCTCGACGCGCAGAGCCCACGACTGATCGCCACTGGCGAGCTGGCCGGCTGGCTGGCTCGCGATACCATACCCATGGTCGTCGTCGATGTGCGGCAGTCGTGGACCAGTTATCTGCAAAACCACCTTCCCAAGGCCGTCTGGCTCAACATCGAAACCCTGCGGGCCCAGGCCGGCGACCTGCCGTTCCAGCTGCTCCCCGCCGCGCACTACGCCGAGCTGTTCCACCGGCTGCGGCTCACGCCGGAGCGCCGCGTGGTGGTCTACAGCGCCGGCGACCAGTCGAACATCGACGCGACGTTCGTGGCCTGGCTGCTCGCGAGCGCGGGCGCGACCCAGGTCATGGTGCTGGACGGCGGCTATGCGAAGTGGGAGCTCGAGGGCAGGCCGCTGACTCAGCGGTACCCGCATGATGGCCTGCAAGGCGGCGGTTTTCAGCCGGAGCGGTTCCGCCCGTCGCTGGCCTCACTGGCCGATGTGCGGGCGGCCGTCGCTGGCTCGGGGACGCTGCTGGTCGATGCGCGGCCGCCGGAGCAGTTCCACGGCTCGGCGGGGGCGCAGACGCGGCGCGGTCACATTCCCGGCGCGCTGAGCCACCCCTGGAAGGATGATCTCGAAAAGCCCGGCTTGGCGCTCGTTTGGAAGTCGCCCGAGACACTCCGGGCGAGCTACACGGCGCAGGGCATCACCCCCGATCGGGACATCATCCTCTATTGCAACAGCGGCACCGAGGCGAGCCACGTCTTCTTCGCCCTCCGCTATCTGCTCGGCTACCCTAGGGCAAGGATCTATAGCGGCGCGTGGACCGAGTGGGCCGAACGAGAGGATCTCCCCGTCGCACGTTGAGCGAGCACGCCCCTCGACCGTTGTGGGAACGCAACATTGCCACTCGGCCGTGTGACCCGAATCTTTGGTCAAGCGACCAGTCATCGCAGGCACATCTCCACGCAGCTCCTGGGGTATTCCTTGCATCGCACGTGCACTCAGATGCAAGGCTGACTGATTCCGGTTTCTAATTGAAGAAGGAGTGAAGCGATGAACCCCATTGAGTGGAGCTCGCGCTGGTGGTGGGTTCCCGTGGCCGCGTTGGGACTCACCGCCTGCGCCGACGGCGCGGGGCCGAACGGGCGGGGCCGGCTGGCCCTGTCCGTGTCGACGCGGTCGCCCACGTCGAGTCCCTCCGCGTCCACCGTGCTCGTGGCCGGCGACTCGACCAGGATCGTGCTCGGCTCGGACACCGTCGTGATCGACACCGTCGGTCTCGTCTTCAGGAACATCAAGCTGAAGCCGGTCGAGAGCGCGCAGTGCCAGGACAACGATGACGCCGCGGACGATGCCGCGGACGCGAACGACGCGACCGAAGCCGATGACGAAGGCTGCGAGGGAGTCCGGGCCGGGCCGGTGCTGGTTTCGTTGCCCCTGGGCGCGGTGCCGACCGAGGTGCTGGTGGACGTGAGTGCACCGGCCGGACAGTACGACCGGCTCGAGTTCAAGATCCACGCTCCCAAGGACAGCCCGGCCGACCTGGAGTTTCTCGCTGCGCACCCTGAGTTCGCGGGAGTGTCGGTGCGGGTGACGGGGATCTTCAGCAAGGCCGGGACGCGCACCCGCTTCACCTTCCTCTCCGATCTCACGGCCGAGCAGAAGGTTGCCATCGACCCGCCGGTCGACGTCACGGCCGGCGGAACGGCTAGCGTCACGGTGCGCTTCGACGTGTCCGGCTGGTTCTTGAACGCCGCCGCCGACGCGCTGGTCGACCCGGCCACCGCTAATGCCGGCGGCCCGAACGAATCGGTGGTGGCGGAGAACATCCAGCGCTCGATCGACGCCTTCGAAGATGACGACCACGATGGCCACGACGACGACGATCCGGCAGACGACGACGATGGCGGCACCAACGGCGACGACGGCGACGTTCGCTGAGTAGGGTTGTCACGGTCGGCCGGGGGAGCGAGATTTATCCCCCGGCATGGCCACCATCTGGATCGACGGCAAGTACTACGATCGGGACACGGCCGTGGTCAGTGTGTTCGACCACGGCTTGCTGTATGGGGACGGTGTGTTCGAGGGGATTCGCGCCTACACAGGGCGGATCTTCCGGCTCGAGGTCCATCTCGATCGGCTGTACGCGTCGGGCAAGGCGATCTCGCTCGACATCCCGCTCGCGCGACGCGACATGGCCGCGATGGTGAACGGGGCCTACGCGCGCAGCGCCATGCGCGACGCCTACATCCGGCTGGTGGTGACCCGGGGCGTGGGCGACCTGGGGCTGGACCCGCGCAAGTGCCCCAAGCCGTCCATCATCTGTATCGTCGATACGATCACCCTGTGGCCGAGCGAATGCTACGAGCGCGGGCTGGTCTGCCTCACCGCCGCGACGCCGATCAGCCACAAGGAGAGTCTCTCTCCGCGCATCAAGTCGCTCAACTACCTCGCCCACATTCTGGCAAAGATCGAGGGGATCGCCGCGAGCGTCGACGAGGTGATCATGCTCGACTCGGCGGGCTTCGTCGCCGAGGCGAGCGGGATGAATCTCTTCGCGGTGGCGAACCACACGCTGCTCACGCCGCCTCCCTACAGCGGGATCCTGCGCGGGGTGACCCGCGACGCCGTGATCGAGCTGGCGCGCGATGCCGGGTATGCGGTCGAGGAGCACCCGCTCAACCGCTATGACCTGTACACGGCGGATGAAGCGTTCCTCACCGGTACCGCGGCCGAAGTGGTCGCCATCGGCCGGCTCGACGGCCGGGTGATCGGGGCCGGCGGGCCCGGTCCGGTGACGCGGGACCTGGCCGCCCGCTTCCGCGCCCTCGCCACCCGGGGCGACTGAGGGGCTTCGGCCGGCGCAGCACCCGTATCAGGCTCTCGTTTCGCGACATCCCTGGTGTCATGCGGCGGTTTGCGGCTCTCCGGCGGCCGTCGGGCCTCACGCTCCGCTGGTCCGTGGATTGCATCGCTAGGGGACCGGAGCGGACGCCAGAACGCTCGCTTCCACTCAAAGCTTGACCGGACTTGGGGTTACGCTCATATTGGGCGGCCACAAGAGACGCCCGTCCTCCTGGCGAGGTGAGTCATGCCGTGGCGTGAAATTCAGCCGGGGCGGTCCTGCTGGGCGCCCTACCCCATGCGGGGGACGGCGGAGCGATTGACATGAACGAGGCGGCGCTGCAGCAGCTGCGCCGCGTCGTGGCGGCGGTGGAGCGGTTGCGCGGCCAGGAGATCCGGGACGTGACGGTCCGCTCCGACATGCGGCACCTCAAGGTGGAGCTTGCGGGGGGCCTGATTCTGGTGATCTCCGCCGAGCGGGACGAGCAGGGACGCCCACACATGGAGGTCGACGTCGTGGAGACGGTGCAGGACGGGACAGCGCGTCAGCAAATAGAGGTCCACTTTGATTGACACGTCGGGAGTGACCGGGCGGGCCGCGGTCGCCGAGCGGCTGCGGTTTCAAGCGTTCGGGTTCGATCGGCTCGCGGGCGGCCATTGCCATGCGCGGGTGCAGCTGTCGTGGATCGACGGCCGTGAGTTCGTGGGGGAGAGCGAGGGGGTCACGTCTCCGGCCGGGGAGTTGCGCTGTTCGGCGGAGGCGGCGATCCGGGCGTTGGAGCAGGCGGTGCTGGCCGGCGTGGTACTGGAGTTGCTGGGCGTGAAGGCGGTCCGGGCGTTCGACGCCACGGTCGTGATCGTGAGTCTGTCGGTGCGCCTCGAAGAAACGGCCTGGCAAATGGTGGGGTCGTACCTGACCGAGACGGATCCACCGCGTGCCGCTGCCCTGGCGGTCCTGAACGCGACGAACCGGGTGCTGGGGAACTACGTGACGACACGATGACTATACGCGCGACGAGACATTGGTACCTGCTCTTGGGCCTCGGGGCCTGCGCCGGAAGCGGCGCCCGGGTCGCCCAGGCACCACACCCCAAGCCGGTGCGCGGCACCGCCGTCAAGGCGGATTCCACCGCGACGCGGCGTGACAGCGTCCCCTCCCCGGCGGTGACGGTGCGGGGCGAGGACGTGGAGCGGGAGGCGGTGCGGCTGTTCGGGCCCGAGGGGCGCGAGATCGTCGGCGCGGCGCCGGCTGGTAAGGGGGGGGCCCCGACATTCGACATCGATGTCACCAGCTACGCGGCGAACCGCCGCGTGATCGAGTACCTGGAGTTCTTCCAGGTGGACGCGCGCGATCGGTTTGCCGTCTGGCTGTCCCGCCTGAACCGCTACGAGGGGATGATCCGGGCCCGGCTGCGGTCCAGAGGGCTGCCGGAGGATCTGGTATACCTCACCCTGATCGAGAGCGGCCTCTCGAACTCCGCGGTGAGTCGGGCGCGGGCCGTGGGGATGTGGCAGTTCATCGCGGGCACGGCCAGGATGTACGGGCTCACGGTCGATCCCTGGGTGGACGAGCGGCGCGATCCGTTCAAAGCGACGGACGCGGCGGTCAACTACCTCTCCGACCTGGTCAAGAAGCTCGGGAGCGTGTACCTCGCGGCGGCGGCGTACAACGCCGGAGAGGGGCGCGTGGTGCGCGGGGTGCGCCGTCTGCCGGGCGAGGCGGATACCCTCACCGACGACACCTTCTTCCTGCTCGCCGAACGGCGCTACCTGCGCCGGGAGACGCGCGATTACGTGCCCAAGCTCATTGCGGCGGCCTTGATCGCGAAGCAGCCGGAGCGCTTCGGCTTCACCGAGTTCGAGCAGCTGGCTCCGCTGCTGTTCGACGAGATGCGGGTTCCGGACGCCACGGGGCTCGACGTGATCGCGCGGCTCGCCGACACGACCACCGCGGCGATCCTCGAGCTCAACCCGCAGTTCGTGCGCGGGGTGACGCCCCCGGGGCGGGAGGTGACGGTGCGGGTGCCGCGCGGGCGCGGGACGCTCGTCGCCGAGCGCTACGATACGCTCCAGGTGACCGATCGGATCACGTTCGTGGACCACTACGTGACCCGAGGCCAGACGCTTTCTGAGATCGCGCGTCACTACCGGGTCACCGTGACGACGATTCAGGGCGCCAACCCCTGGCTGAAGCCCCGGGCGCTGCGGGTAGGCCAGCGCCTGGTCATCCCGATGAGCGGCCGGGTCGTGCCGCGCTCAGC
>JBOHSO010000434.1:0-2606 GCA_050921685.1 Gemmatimonadales bacterium | reverse complement strand
GCCAGATCGAGTTCTTCCTGAACATTCAGCCCGCCGCGCAGAATCTGCTGCCGCTCGAGACGGCGCTGCGCGCCTCGCCGCTCGGCCCCGCCCTGGACAGCGTGCCGAATGGCCAGCTGTTCGACAGCTCGCCCGCCGTCCCGGTGCTCGCGCGCGGTAACCCCGACCTCGTCCCCGAACGGGTGACCAGCTGGGAGGCTGGGTACAAAGGACAGCTGGGCGCCCGGGTGTTCGTCACTATCGACGTCTACGTGGCCCGGCTGGACGACTTCGTGACGTCGCTCCTGCCGGCGACGATCGTGAATCCGGCGTATCAACCGTGGACCGCGCCCACCGCGGTCCCTGCGTCATCCCGCATGGCGCTCGAGAACGCCGTGCGCCAGGCGCTCGCCGGCACGACGGCCGAGTACGGCCTCACCCGGCTCCCGAACGGCCGCACGGCGATCGTGGTCTCCTACGGCAACGCGGGAGTTGCCGACGAACGGGGGCTCGAGCTGGGCGCGAGCGTCCAGGTGGCCGACGCCGTGCGGCTGAGCGGCAGCTACGCCTTGCTGGACGTCGACATCAAGCAGCAACAGCAGGGCGACGTGCTGCTCCCAAATACCCCAAAGCACAAGGGCACCCTCTCGGTCTCGTACAACGGTCGCGGGGGTCTCGATCTCGGCGCCGACGCGCGCATCGTCGCGGGCTATCCGTGGGCGATCGGCGTCTGGCGCGGCTACATCCCGGCGAGCCGGACGGTCAATCTGAGCGCGGGCCATCGTGTGAGCCCGCAGCTGCGGGTCCACGCCCTTGCGACCAACGTGTTCGACGAGCAGCGGTTCCAGATCTACGGCGGCTCGGTGCTCGAGCGCCGGGTGCTGGCGGGAGCGACGGCCACCTTCTAGGCCGCCCCCAGAAACGCGCTTGACCCGGAGTTGACTCCGTCTCTCTAGCGTATGGCCACTCGGCCTTCCTCGGGTTCTCCTTCGCCCTTGGCGTGATCGGTGTCCTCGGCGCGCTGCCTGCGGAGGCCAGGACCCTGGGGCGGCGGGCTAAATCGGTCCTGAAGCCGTAAGGCGCGAACCCAGCGACGTGAGGAGGTTGGTATGCACAGGCGCATCGTCTTGCTCCGCCGTCACGAACCGTTGCTGGAGGGGTGGCGCCGACGCGCCTTCGCCCCCGCCGGGGTGCTCCTGGGTCAGCAGCTCAAAGTGACCGGCGCGACGGTGGACGAGGCCTATCACCCGGTGCGGGTGTTGGGTCGCATCGGTCCCCCGGCCGCGTGGCTCGCCGCGAGCGGATTCCAGTACGGCACCGCGGGGCCGATCGACACCTACGCCGTGCGGGTCGAGTTCGACGACGAGGACGCCATTCAGCGGCTGCGCCGCGAGCGGGCCGACGATGTGGTCGGGGTATTCGCCGATCCGGCCGTCTCGGCATTCCCGGCCTCCTATTGCGGCCAGACGGCAGTCGGGAGCGCGACCGATGTGGCGGGTCGGCTCGGGGTACCCGCACTGCGCCGACTGGGCCTCACCGGGCGTCACGTGCACCTCACCGTCGTCGATACGGGGATCGATGGCTCCCGCATCCCGGTCGCCGGGGGGTGGGCGCCTACCCCGGGGTACGTCCCTGGCTCGACGCCACCGGACCACGGAACGATGGTGGCCTACGATGCGCGGATCGCCGCGCCCGACGTGGAGGTGTACGACTACGCGCTGCTCCGGTCTCAGGCCGGAACGTGGACCGCATTCCTGTCCGACGCGATCGCCGCGTTCGCGGATCTCATCGAGCGGGTGAACGCGGCGCCCGGTCGGTGGGTGGTGAACAACAGTTGGGGGCTGTTCGATCGGGCCGGCGACGCGCCCGTCGGCTCACCCGAGAACTACAGCGCCAACCCGAGCCATCCCTTCAACCAGATCACCGGCAGCCTCGTCGCCGCTGGGGCGGACGTGTTCTTCGCCGCAGGGAACTGCGGGGCGAACTGTCCCGACGGCCGCTGTGGCCAAGGCGATACCGGCCCCGGCGCCAGTATTCACGGCGCGAACTCCCACCCCGACGTGATCACCGTGGCTGCCGTGACCGTGTCGGACCGGCGCCTGGGGTACTCCTCTCAAGGCCCCGGAGCGCTTGTTTCCCGGAAGCCGGATCTCGCGGCTTACAGCCACTTCGCCGGCTCGGGTGTCTACCCGGCCGACGGCGGCACTTCGGCCGCGAGCCCCGTGGCCGCCGGAGTCGCCGCCGCATTGCGACAGCGCTACCCCGCCGACCGGCTCGCCCCGGCGCAGCTGAAGGGTTTGCTGCAACGCACCGCCCGGGATGTGGACGGCGATGGGTGGGACCACGACCTCGGTTATGGGGAGATCGACGCCGCCGCCGCGGCGAAAGCGCTCGGTTTGAAGCCGAAGTCGAAGGCGACGCGACGCGCTAGAGCGAAGCGCTAGGCGCCCTCACGCGGTGGGTTCCTGACGGACGTCGCCGAAGAAGCGAGCTCCCGCTATCCGCTCGGCCCGGGCGCGCGCCTCGGGCGAGGCGGTACCGCGCACGACGTAGGTGCCGAGCTGGCGATTGATGGCGATCGGCCCATAGTCCGGGTCCAGCTCGACCCCGGTGTCGGCGAGCAGCTC
>JBOHSO010000433.1:0-1519 GCA_050921685.1 Gemmatimonadales bacterium | reverse complement strand
ACCTGGAGATCTTCGCGGTGCTGGAGCCGGAGCTCGTGGACACGCTCGTGCCGGGTGGCCCGCCGGCGCGCGAGCTCGGTCGCGAAGCCATCGGTCGCTGGGCGACGGAGCCGTCAGGGGACGACCTGAACGATCTGCTCCGGGCGGACGCTCGGCTGTCGCTCGCGGACGATCTGCTGATTCTCGCCGATCATTTCTCCATGCGTACCTCGGTCGAGCTCCGCGTGCCGTTTCTCGACCTTCAGTTCCTCGAGCTGGCCGAGCGAATGCCAAGCCGCTACAAGGTCTCGCGGATCGGCGAGCGGAAGTGGCTGTACCGGCAAGCGGTGGCGCGGTACCTGCCACCGAAGCTGGCGCGGAGGCTCTGTGGACTCGGGCCGCGTGTGGGACGCAAGAGCGGTTTCAGCACGCCGCTCGAGCGCTGGTTCGCGGTGAACGGTGGGCCGCTCAGCGGGCGACGGGATTGGCTCGAGCCGCTGGTGGCACGTGGCCTCCTGGCCCAATCTGCCCTGTCGGCGCTGACCGCCGATGCGGAACTGCTCAGCGGTGCGCGGCAGCGGGAGCTTCTGGCGTTGTATTCCCTGTCGCGGTGGGTCGAGGCGGCGGCGACGTGAAGCGCGAGCCCCGGAGCGTCGCCCGCATCGCCAGGCTGGCCGCGCTCGCGGCGCTCGCCAAGGGTCCTGGGTTTCTGATCCCGATCATCATCGCGGCGTTCTTCGGGGCGGGGCATCTCACGGACGCGTACTTCCTCGCCTATGGGGCCGTGTTGCTCGTCGGAGGCACTGTGGGGCAGCCCCTCGAGGCGGCGATTGTGCCATTCGCGGCGAACGCCCTCTCCATGGGGCGTCGCACCGCGGACCGGTTCATGCGCATCCTGTTTCAGCGCGGGCTGGTTGCGGGACTCGCCTCTGCCCTGCTCGGCACTGTCCTCCTCTGGGCCGCGCTGCTCGTCTTGCGTCCAGAAGACGTTTCCCGCGAGCAGGTGCTCCGCTTCTACCTGCTGCTCGCGCCGGCGGCGGTAGCGTGGTGCGTCGCCGGACTCTACACCGGATCGCTCGTGTCCGGCTGGCACCTCGAAGTCGGGGCAATCGGTTATGGGTTCCGCGGCGCTGGAGCGGTGTTGGGCGCGCTCGCGGGCGCCGCGGTCCACGAGTTGTGGCCCGTTGCCGTGGGTGTGAGCCTTGGGGAGTGGGGGAGAGTCTGGTGGCTGCGCACTCACTGGCGCCGCGCACTAACCGGTGTAGCCGAGGGTGTGGACGGCACGCCGGAGCGGGGATTCGTGGTCGCGGCCGCCAGCCAGATGGCCGCTCACGGGCTGCTGTCCGGCGCCCAGTTCCTCGAGCGGTTCTTGGTCGGGACGGTGGCTATCGCTGCGATCTCACGGGTCGAATATGCCAATCGGCTGATCATGGTCGCCGCGGTCCTGTTTGACGGCGGCATTGGGCCCTGGCTGCTCGCTCGCTGGGCCAACGTCCGAGTGCATCACGGACTCAGATCAGATTGGGTGACGGTGTACCAT
>JBOHSO010000432.1:0-5748 GCA_050921685.1 Gemmatimonadales bacterium | reverse complement strand
GTCTACGACCGCCGCACGGCCCCGTCGGATTGGGGGCGGCCCGACGACCTGGTCCCCCGCGAGGTGGACTGGAAGACCGGGTATCGGGCGACTCCATTCTGCCCGGTCGAAGACCGGCATTGGGACTGGTTCTACCCGGGCACCGAGCCGACGCAGCTCTGTCCGGTGCACGGCGGGCTCGGCCCTTTGACGCCGTAGGACGCGTGCTCCGGATTCGCGCCGGCACGGTTTATCCGGTCACGGCGCCGCCGATCGAGGACGGCGCCGTTCTTGTCGGCGGCGACGGCCGGATCGTGGCGGTCGGGCCGCATGCGCGGGTGCCCACGCCGGGCGACGCCGAGCGGCTCGAATTCAAGGATGCCATCCTCACCCCGGGCCTCGTCAACGCGCACACGCACCTCGAGCTGACCCATCTCGCCGATCGTCTTGCGGCCGTGAGCTTCGTCGAGTGGATCCAGCGAATCCGCGAGCTCAAGGATGCCACTTCGGCCGAGGAGTCTCTGGCGGCGGCCGAACGCGGTCTCCGCGAATGCTGGGCGCGGGGCACCACGTGCATCGCGGAAACCGGGAACACGGGAGCCGCGATGGAAGCGCTGGTGCGCTTCGGCGGCCGTGGCATCGTGTACCAGGAGGTGTTCGGGCCCGACCCCGCGAACGTCCCGGCCAGCATGACCGAGCTGCAGCGGCAAATCCTGCGGCTGCGCCGCCTCGCGACCACGCAGCGGCGTGTGGGCGTTTCGCCGCACGCGCCGTACAGCGTGAGCGAGTCGTTGTATCGACGCGTGGCCCGCTACGCGCAACAGGAGGGGCTCCCGATCGCCGTGCACCTCGCCGAGTCGCAGGAGGAATCCGAGCTGGTGCGCTACGGCGCGGGGCCATTCGCCGAAGCGCTGCGGACCCGGGGCATCGTGGTCGAGCCGCACCACTGCTCTCCCGTGCAATACCTGCGTGAGCTCGGGGTCCTGCGGTCGGGCACGTTGGCGATCCATTGCGTCCAGATCGACCAGGCCGACATTCAGACCCTCAAGGCGACGCGGTGCTCGGTGGCCCACTGTCCCCGCTCGAACCGCGCGCACGGCCACGGGGTGGCGCCGGTCGCCGGCCTGCGGGATGCGGGCGTGCCGGTCGGTATCGGAACCGATTCGGTTGCGAGCGTCGCCGATCCCGATTTGTGGGCCGAGACGCGGATGGCCTGGCTCGGGGCCGAGGAAGCGCTGCGGGCGCTCACGCTTGAGGGCGCGCGGGCCCTCGGCTGGGACCGCGAAATCGGATCGCTCGAGGTCGGCAAGGCCGGGGATGTGGCGGTGTTCGTCTACACACCCCCGCACCGTCTGCCCCCGCCGCCTACGGCGTTGCTGACGGTTGTCGGCGGCCGGATCGTCCACCGCGTCTGAGGGACTTAACCCCCCGTCTTGCCGATCGTTAGAAGTCCGAGTAGGATACCGGGGCCGCCCCGTTCACGGTGAGCGAGGCGGTCGTTTTTTGGCCGGGAGAGGGGAATCGTGCGCTGTCTCGCGCTCAATGCCTCGTTTGAGCCACTGACCATGGTGCCGGTGCGCCGCGCCCTGCGCCTCGTGATCGACGGCAAGGCCGAGATCGTCGAGGCCGACAAGGGCGAGGTGGTGCGCAGCGCGCGCATCGAGCTGCCGCGCCCCGCGGTGATCCGGCTGGTCAAGTTCGTGCATGTGCCTCGACGGTTCCGCCGGCAGGTCACCAACACGTTCCTGTTCGCCCGGGACGAATACCGCTGCCAATTCTGCGGGCGGCGCCAATATCAGCTGCGTCACCGCGAGTGCCTGACGCGCGATCATCTCGTCCCCCTGTCCCGCGGCGGGACCAACGCCTGGACCAACGTCCTCACCGCCTGCTCCAGCTGTAACACCCGCAAAGGCAACCTGCTGCCCGAGGAAGTCGGGATGCACCCGCTGCGGCCGCCGTTCGAGCCGCACTTCGTGCATCTGGCCTGGGCCGTCCGGCGTCTCACGGCGATCCAATCCAGATACATCCGGCTCTTCTATGGGGCAGCGGTCCTGCGGACGTTGGAAGAGATGTAGGGTCGTTCACCGGTCCCCAACCTCTCCCGGAAACGCCTCCGAGCGACTCCCCAGCGTCAGAGTGGGCAACCCGGCGATCCGCACCAGCGCGCGCTGCGCGCCGCGGGCCAGCGCCTCGCCCACGCTCTCCCGTCCCGACACCGCCGGCGTGACATCGCCCTTCAGCCAGCGCGTCAACTCCTCGAGATCGGTGTCGTTGAGCGTCGCCACCTCGAGCCGGGCCACAAAATAGAAACGGCCGTCGCCATCGGCCGCGAGCGCAACGCGGTAGGGGAGCGCCAGCGCCGCGGCGAGATCCTCGGTCGAGTTGTAACGGGTCATGCCACCGCCGGTCCGCAGGAGCATGAATTCCTCCGCCAGTGGATCGTGGCGGGCCACGGCGTTCCAATCCACTCCCGTCACATACCGGTCGAACCACCCCGCGCGCTCGCGCCACAACTCCAGACGGAAGTGCAGCCGCAGCGGAAAGCCGGAGCGCATCAGGTCCGTGAACCGCCCGTCGCCCAACAACCCGGTGGCTTGCACGCGGGCGACGCGGCCGTCGCGGGTGACGGCGAGGGCCGGCCCTTGAGCGGGCAGTGGCGCCGCCCAAGCCGCGAGGCCGAGCGCGACCGCGAGCCGGCGCACCCTAGAACCGGTGCTGCAGCCGCGCCGTCACGCGCAACGGCTGGCCGGCTGTGACCGCTTTGGCCACGTACACGCCGAACCCACCCCAGTCGACGCCAAGCCCGAGGTCGGCGATCCAACTGTCGAGGTCGGGGAGATCGCCACTCGGCGTCCGGCCGGGGCCTTGGCCCACCAGCCAGGCCTGCCCGGCGTCGCCGAACACCACGAAGTCCGGACCTTGGAGGAAGCGGGTCACGTAGCCGAGTCCCTCCCCCTTGCCGGTTTCGGGGTCGTAGCGGGCGCGCAGCGAGATGTGGCCGCGATACTCGACCTGGAGCGCGATCACGCGATCGCATGCCGCGATCTTGGTGCCGGCGAACTCGACGCCGGTTGCCAGGGCGTTGCACGCGCTCTGCCGGAACTGGTATCCCGGAAGCGGCTCCGGTCCTCCCAGGCTGACGCGCTCCTGGAGCGGCAGCGGGTCGCCACCCAGCCAGCCGCCCAGCACCAGGCGCAGGTTCATCCGGCCCTGCGCGCCGAGCCGGTTGTAGCGGCGCAGGTCGAAGAAGGCGCGGGTGTAGCGATAGCGACCAAGGACCGCGGCCGAATCCCGCACGGTAGTTGGGAATCCCGCGGCCGGCCGGGCATCATCACTGGCGCTGAAGTCGACCGTTCCCCTCAGGTACCATCCCGCAGCGGGCTGGCTGCGGTTATTGCGCGTGTCGAGGGTGAGGCTGGGGGAGAAGGTGGTGTACCGACCGTTGTCGATCGGTGGGTTGGGGCGCCAGGGAATGCTGGTGCGGGACAGGGTCCACGGATCCCGCGCCGAAAGACCGGTCAGGTGCTCACGCCGCACCTCCACGCCCAGGATGAGCGGGGCCTCGGCCTGCCAGGTCAGCCGCGCCGCGAAGCCGTCGTCGCGATAGTAGTCGCGGTAATCCCGCCGCACCAGGAAGGCTTCCCAACCGACCTCGTTGGCGTGGAGGCCCCACTCCTCGACCGGCATCACGAGATCGAACGCACGCAGCATGAGCGCGACCGGGCGGCGATCCCCGAGGCGCAATTCCGCTCGCAGGTTGTAGCCCAAGTCGCAGCATTCGCCGCTGATCGAGCGCGCGGTGCGGAACACGCCAGCGGCGCTCGCATGGAGCTCAACGCCGCGGCGCAGCGAGAGCTCCACCGCGGGGCTGGCGACGATCGGCAACCCTTCGACGCGGTTGTAGGTGCCGCCCGTCGCGAGCACCAGGCTGGAACGGGACTCGCCGCGCCCGAAGGTATAGCGCGCCGAGAGGCTGAGCCGGCGCCACAAATCCGGCGCGTGGATCAGCGTGTCGCCGACGAGGCGGTAGGGCAACGGCTGGTCGTAGGCGCGCACGGTCTCGGCCACCGCGCCCGGTGGACCCGTGACGGTCCCGCCGATGACGAGCAGGCCGCCCGTGATCTCGGCGGTCGGCTCGAGGATCGCATTGCCGTTCAGCACCAGCAGCGAGCCTTCCACGCGTCCCGCAACGAGCGCCGGGCCGTTGCGAACCGCCACGTCGCCTCGCCAGGCGTTGCCGGCCGGCAAGCGCGCGCGGCCCACCAAGCGCGTGGTGGTGGACGCGTTGTAGAACTGCACCGCCTCGACTACCACCGCGCCCGGTAGCTCGGGCGGCGTGAAGTGCAGCCCGGCGCTCTCGGGATGGATGACGATGGCCGTATCCTGCGCCGTGAGCGGCTGCGAGACGGCGAGCGCCGCGCAGAGAAGGGCAGAGACGCGCATGAGGGAGCTCAGTCCGAGAGGTGGCGCGGCGGCTCGAGGCCGAGCCGTCGCATCCGCCGGTACAGGTTGGCGCGATCGGTGGACAGGCGGCGGGCGGCATCGGCGACGTTGCCACTGGCCGCGGAGAGCGCGGCGGCGATCAGTTGCCGCTCATACCGGTCGAGCGCTTGGGCGAGCGGCGCGTCCGGCCCGTCGGTCGTGGCCGGGACCCGGGGGGCCACGCCATCCGGTGGGAGGACACGGGTCACGTCGGCTGCGGTGATCGTGTCCGCCGCGGCCAAAATCGCGAGCCGCTCGACCAGGTTGGCGAGCTCGCGGACGTTCCCCGGCCACGCATAGGCGACCAGCAGCTGCAAGGCGCCCGTGTCCACCGCGAGGGGACGGCCGAGCCGCGCCGCCTGCCGGGTGAGGAAATGCCGTACCAGCGGCGGCACATCCTCCGCCCGCTCGCGCAGCGGGGGAATGTGGACCGGCAGCACGTTGAGGCGAAACAGCAGATCTTCGCGGAACTTGCCGTCGCGCGTGGCGCGCCCCAAATCCTTGTTGGTGGCGGCCAGCACCCGCACGTTCACCGTGATCGGCCGCTCGCCCCCCAGTCGCTCGATCACGCTGGTCTCGAGCACGCGCAAGAGCTTCGCCTGCGCGTCGAGCCCCAGGTCGCCCACCTCATCGAGGAACAGCGTTCCCCCGTCGGCCAGCTCGAACCGCCCGAGCCGTCGGTCGGTCGCGCCGGTGAAGGCCCCCTTCTCGTGGCCGAACAGCTCCGATTCGACGAGATCGCGAGGGATCGCCGCGCTGTTGACGGTGACGAAGGGACGGCCGGCGCGTCCGCTCTGGCGATGCATCGCCGACGCCACGAGCTCCTTGCCGGTCCCGGACTCGCCGGTGATGAGCACCCGGGCGTCGGTGGGGGCGATGCGTGCGATCAGCGCTCGGAGCTCCTCCATCGCCGCGCTCGATCCCACCAGCGGGTCGGCGTGGCCCAGCGCCTCGTGCAGCCGCCGGTTCTCGGCACGTGCTCGCGACAGCTCCAACGCGCTGCGCACCGCCACCAGCAGTCCTTCGGGGGTGAGCGGTTTTTCCAGGAACTGGAATGCCCCGAGCTTCGTCGCTCGCACCGCGTCGGCGAGCGACGCCTTCCCGCTCATCATCACCACCGGCACGTCGGGCAGCTCCCGCTTGAGGTGCTCCAGCGTGTGCAGCCCATCGGGCCCGCCCGGCATCATGAGGTCGAGCAGGATCGCGTCGGGAGGGGCATCGTGCGCCGCCGTCAGGGCGGCGGCGCCGTTTGCCGCTTCGGACGTTTCGAACCCTTCCGCCTGGAGT
>JBOHSO010000431.1:0-8669 GCA_050921685.1 Gemmatimonadales bacterium | reverse complement strand
GATCCATCGCGGCGATTTCGGCCTCCACACTGGCCGAGAGCACGAGTCCCGCCGCGTGCAGCTCGGTGAGCCGGGCGGCAACCTTGTCAGGCATCGGCTGAGCCGCCTCCTGCTCGGCGCGATTGAGCGCGACCAACAGCGGCCGATCGGTGAGCAGCCCATAGCCCTTGAGATAGTCGCGGTTCAAGGCGGCCGGCGGCAACGACCGCAACGGCAGCTCGTGCTCCAGCGTCGTCTTCATGAACTCGAAGGCGGCCAGCTCGAGGGCATCCGGCTTTTCCTTTTTGGCCCGGTCCAGGCGGCGTTCCACGATTTCGATGTCGGCCAGCAGGCACTCGGTATGGAAGGCCTCCAGATCGCCGGCGGGATCGGGATCACCTTCGAGCGCCGGGTTAGGAAACGCCCGCAGCACGAGGCACAGCACCTCCTGGTCGCGGATCTGCTGCAGCGCTTTGCGCGACAGCCCCTTGTGATCGGCGCCGTGCTCACCCGGAACGTCGCAGAACACGATCTCGGCGTAGGTGGTTTTCTTGGGAGTGAAAATCTTGCTGAGCGCGTCGATGCGCTCGTCCGGCACCTTCACCGTGCCGAGGCGCAGCTCCCCGCCGTATCCGACGGGCACGGCGAGACCGGTCATCGTGTTGAACACGGTCGTCTTGCCCGAGCCTGCGAAACCCACCAATCCGACTTTCATGAAGGAGGCGCGGTCATTCGACCCCGTCCAGCAGCCAGATGTCGCCGCCGTGCGGAGCATCATGGTCGAACAGCATGAAGCGGCCGTCCGGAGACCAGACTGGGTAGTCGATCCGGATCGCCGGATCGGGAAACTCGAACACCTGGTATGGCGCGCCTCCGCTGAGCGGCGTGACCCAGACGACCTTGTGCCCCCTCACTTTGATGGCGACCTGGCGATCGTGCTTCGAGTCCTGCGCGACGTAGACCGTCGCCATCCCGCCCGCGCCGAGCTCGCGCTCGATCGTGTAGTGGTCCGCCAAGGCGGCGGTCAGGCGAGCGACGGCGCTCGGATCGGTCATTGGCGGGCTCTGATGCGCCCGCTCGTCCCGATTAGCGAGGCGATCACGCGCTGAGTGGCCATCCGCTCACCTCGTGGTCAGCTGGCAACGAACACATCGCTCTGCCGGTCCTCGATGGCAAAAAAGAACCGCTTCCCGTCGTCGGCGAGCGCGGGGACGCCTCGTTCGCGCGCTGGAGCGCCGCCACGAAATCACCGGCGCTGGAAAACCGGTCGGCGGGCGTCTTGGCCAAGGCTTTGGCCACCGCCTGGTCGACCCCCTCCGGCACGCTGTCCCGAACCACACGCAGCCGTGTCGGTCGCTCGGTTAACAGCTTGGCGATCATGGCCTGCGCCGTCGGGCCCGACACCGGCGGCTCCCCCGCCAGCATCTCGTACAGCACCGCACGGAGGGAATAGATGTCACTCCGGGCGTCGACCGTTCGGTCGCCGGTGGCCTGCTCGGGGCTCATGTACTGCGGGGTGCCCAACGACAGCCCCGTCTCGGTGAGCCAATTGCCGCCCGCCTCCTTGACCGCGAGCGCGATGCCGAAGTCGGCCAGCATCGCCTCACCCTCGTGCAGCAGGATATTCTCCGGCTTGATGTCACGATGGACGACGCCGTGCTGGTGCGCGAAGTCGAGCGCATGAGCGATCTGGCGGGTGATCGCGAGCGACTCCTCGAGTCCCAGCTGCCGCTCGCGCTCGAGCTTGGCGCGCAACGACTCGCCGCGGATGTACGGCAGCACGTACCACTGGAAGCCGTCCGATTCCCCGGAATCCATGAGCGTGAGGATGTGCGGGTGGTCGAGGCGTGCGGTGATGCGCACTTCGTTGAGGAACCGCTCGGCCCCGAGCACGGCTGCGAGCTCGGGCCGGAGGACCTTGAGGGCGACCTCGCGGTCGTGCTTGACGTCGCGGGCGAGGTACACAGTGGCCATCCCACCCGCCCCGAGCTGGTGCTCGATTTGGTAGCGGCCGGTGAGGGCGGCCGACAGTCGAGAGACCGCGCTCGAGGGATCAGTCATCGGCGAGCTAAGATGCGCCCAAGGGCCCCGATCGGCGAGGCGATCACGCGCGCAGCGTTTCGACGTCGTACAGCTCGAAACTCCTGTCGGCCGTCACAATCGGCAGCTGCTCAAGCTGCGCTTGCGCGACCAGCAACCGATCGAATGGGTCGCGATGCCGCGGCGGCAGCGTGGCGACGTGGAGCGCGTGGCGGTGATGCACGGGGAGCGGGGTCATCCCGGTTCGCGTCATCAAGCGGGGAATGAGATCGCTCGGCGCCTCGGGCAGTTTGAGCTTGCCGAGGGCGTACTTGATCGCGATCTCCCACGCGCTCGCGGCGGACAGCAGCAGCTCATTGTCCGTCGCAACGACGAGCGCCCGACTCGGCTCGGAAAGCCGCTCGGGCGCCGCCACCATCCACAACCAGACCTGCGTGTCGAGCAGAACCCTCACGTCTCGAAGCTGTCCAGAACGTCTGCGGGGAGCGGGGCGTCGAAGTCCTCGGCGATGAAGACGCGGCCCTGCTCGGTTCCCAAGGGGCGCTGCTCCGCCGGCAACACGACCGGCACCAGCCGGGCAACCGGAACACCGGCCTTGGCGATCAGCACCTCTTCACCGGCCGCCACACGCTCCAGCAGACGGGACAAATGGGTCTTCGCCTCGTGAACGTTGTACGACTTGGGAGTACGCTGCTTCATTGATTGTATTTAGCTAAGTTCGATGACTTAGTCAATCTGAGCCGCGTTCGAGTACTACGCCTTCGACAGCTTCGGCCGGAATACCACTGCGAAAATCGCCCAGATGATGAACGCCCCGATCGCCGGCACCATCCAGATGCCGCGCCAGTCGTGCGTGCCGTCGGGCAACCGATAGGCATCCACCACCCGACCGGCGACGATCGTCGCGCCGATGAAGTATCCCACGCCGTTGGTGACGAAATTCAGAAACCCCTGCGCGGCAGCCCGGATCTTCACGCCGGCCTTCTCGTCGGTGTAAATCTGGCCGCTCACGAAGAAAAAGTCGTAGCAGACGCCGTGCAACAGGATGCCGGCGTAGATCAGCCACATCCCGGCCCCGGCGTCGCCGTAGCCGAACGCCACATAGCGCAAACCCCAGGCGAGCATCCCGACCAGCATGATCGTCTTGATGCCGAACCGCTTCAGAAAGAACGGCAGCAGCAGCATGAAGCAGATCTCCGACATCTGCCCGAACGTCTGAATGAACGCCGGGTCGGGCGCCTGGATTTCGTTCAAGAACGGGTTGGCCCAGGCGTAGTAGAACTGCAGGGGAATGCAGAGCAGGAATGAGCCGACCACGAACACGAGAAACGCTCGATCCTTGAGTAGTTGCAGGGCGTCGAGTCCCAGCACGTCGCGTGCGCTGAACGGTGCCCCCGCCGCTTTCGGCGGTGTGTGGGGGAGCGCGAGCGCGAACAGGCCGAGCGCCACCGAGGCGCCCGCGGCGAGCCGCATCGGGAGGGCCAGGGCGTCCGCGTGCAGGAACTTGCCGACGATGATCCCCGCCACGATCCAGCCGATGGTGCCCAGGACCCGGATCAGCGGGAAGTCGCGCGCCGGATCCTGCACGTGATGAAACGAGATCGCGTTCGTGAGCGACAGCGTCGGCATGTAGCAGAGCGCGTACAGGATCAGCGCCGGGTAAAACGTCGCGAACGTGACGCGCGTGGAGACGTACCATAGCACTGCTGCGCCCGCGAGGTGCAGCCCCGCGAGAAGTTGTTCGGAAGCGAAGAAGCGGTCGGCCACCATCCCGATGAAAAACGGGGAGACCAACGCCGCGATCGCCGTCGCCCCGTACGCGAGTCCCACCTGCTGACCGCTGAACTGCAGCGTCTCGGTGAGATAGGTGCCCATCGTGACGAACCACGCTCCCCAGATGAAATACTGGAGGAACATCATCGCGGACAACCTGACACGAGTACCGAGCATTCCGAGCTCAGGTTGCGGTCAGTGATTGCCGATGGCTGATGGCCGACGGCTGACGGTTGTCAGGGCAACACCCGGATCTTGATGCTGCGGTACGCTACCCGGTCGCCGTGGTCCTGCAGCCCGATGTACCCCTCGAGGTTACGGCCGTAGAGCGGGTGCTTGGCGAACTTGCTTTTCATCACCCGCACTTCCCAGTTGGGACTCCACAGCTCGTACTGCAGCACCCGCACGTCGTTGAGCCAGTGCTCCACGTGACGGCCGCTCACGATGAGGCGCGCCTGGTTCCACTGACCGGCCGGCTTTACGATTCCGGCCGGAGCGGGGTGGAGACCGAAATTGGCCCCTGCTGCGGTGAGACGCGACCGGCCGTCCGGGTGCCGGGCGTCGTCCAGCACCTGCATCTCGGGGGCGGTCCAGTGGATGTCGTCGTTCTCGCTGGCGCGGTAAAAGACCCCGCTGTTGCCGCCTGGCGCGATGTTCCACTCGAGGGCCAGCTCGAAGTTCTTGAATTTCTGGGTCGTGATGATGTCGCCACCGCCGCCCACCCGGGTGAGGGCGCCGTCCACCACCCGCCATCCCGACGGGATCGATTGTTTGCGGAATCCCCGCCATCCAGCGGTCGTTCTGCCGTCGAACAACAACCGCCACCCGGAGGCGCGCTCGGTGGCAGTGAGGGTGTTGGGGGCCTGGGCCTCGGCGGTCGCCGCGGCGAGAATGCAGGCGGCCATGTAGGGGAGGCGCGCGGGCGTCATCAGGCTTCTAGACTACGCACCGGCAACGATTGCGCTAGCCGTGGGCAAGCGCGAGTTGGCCCCGGCGCCCGTCCGAGGTAGAATCCGATCTCGCGATGCGCTATCGCATCCTCGCCGATCTCGTCATGCTGCTGCACTTCGCCTACCTCGTCTTCGTGATAGGCGGGGGGCTCCTGGTGCTGCACCGCCGATGGTGGATGTGGGTGCACCTCCCGGCCGTCGCGTGGGGTGTGTGGGTCGAGTTTTTCGCCAAGGTCTGCCCGCTCACGCCGCTCGAGAACTCGCTGCGTGCCAGGGCCGGGCAGGAGGGCTACGGGGGTGGCTTCATCGATCACTACATCGCGCGCGCGATCTATCCGGAAGGGCTGACACCGCGTGGACAGGTCACGATCGGGGCGTTCGTAGTGGTGGTGAACGTGCTGCTCTACTGGTGGGTGCTGCGACGCGCCCGGGCCGGCGCGTGAGAAGGGGCTTGCCGCCGCCCGCGCGAGTCCGATAGCTTCGGGATCGAGCCGCCTTTTTACCAGGAGCCCGCACGATGGACTGGGGACTGCAGAACCGGCTGAGCCGCATCATCAAGCCCGGCGATGGCCGCACGGTGATGCTCGCCGTGGACCACGGATACTTCCTGGGGCCGACCAACCGGCTGGAGGAGCCGCGGAAGACCATCGAGCCGCTGCTGCCTTACGCCGACGCCCTGATGCTGACGCGCGGCGTGCTGCGGACCTCGGTGGACGCGACCCGTGACGTGCCCGTCGTGCTGCGGGTCTCGGGCGGCTCCACCATCGTCGGCGGCGATCTCGCCAACGAGACGATCACGACTTCCATCCGAGAAGCGGCGCGGCTCAACGCCAGCGCGGTGGCCCTGTCGGTGTTCATCGGCAGCGACTACGAGCACCAGACCCTCGCCAACCTCGCCAAACTGGTCGATCAGGGTGAGGCCGCCGGCATCCCGATCCTCGCGGTGACGGCCGTGGGCAAGGAGCTCGAGAAGCGCGATGCGCGCTACCTCGCGCTCGCGTGCCGCGTGGCGGCCGAGCTGGGCGCGCATTTCGTCAAAACCTATCACTGCGACGGATTCGAGGACGTCGTCGCCGGATGTCTGGTGCCCGTCGTCATCGCGGGCGGCCCGAAGCTCGAGACAGAGCTCGACGCGTTGCGGCTCGCGTACCGGGCGCTCCAGGAGGGAGCGGCCGGAGTCGACATGGGCCGCAATGTGTGGCAAGGGGACCATCCGGTGCCGATGCTGCGCGCGCTGCGTGCCGTGGTCCACGAGAACGCGACCCCTCAGGAAGCCCACGACCTATTCCTCGAGCTGCGGCACGCTCCCCTATCGCAGCCCGCCTGATCGGCATGGGGCTGCCCGCCTCAAACCGCGTCGCCGTCTACCACTCGAACCGCGATCTGCGGATCGAGTCCCGCCCCCTTCCCGCGATCGGCCCGGGTGAGCTGCTGCTCGAGGTCGGCGCGAGCGGCATCTGCGGCAGCGACATCATGGAGTGGTATCGGCAACCCAAGGCACCGGCCGTCCTCGGCCACGAGGTCGCCGGCCGCGTCGTCGCGGTGGGCGCCGGCGTCGCCCGGTTCGAGACGGGTGACCGCGTCATCGCGACCCATCATGTCCCCTGCCTGGCATGCCGCTACTGCCGCTCCGGCCGGGAGACCGCCTGCGAGCTGCTGCACCGCACCGGGTTCGACCCCGGCGGGTTCGCGGCCTTTCTGCGGATCCCGGCGGCGAACGTCGAAAAGGGCGGAGTGCTCCTCCTCCCCGACCACATCGATGACGCCGCCGCCAGCATGGTCGAGCCGTTGGGATGCGTGCTACGCGGCCAGCGCCGGGCGAGCGTCGGCCCAGGGGACACCGTACTGATCATCGGCGCCGGAGTCTCGGGCTGCCTGCACCTGCTCGCCGCCCGGGCGAACGGGGCCTCGCGCGTGCTCGCCGCCGATCCGCTGCCGGAGCGACGCCGTTTCGCCCTCCGTCTCGGCGCCGACCTGGTGTTCGATCCCGACACCCCGCTCGGCGAAGCCGTGCGCGCGGCGTTGGGACACGGCGCCGACCGCGTGATCGTGTGCGCCGGCGCGGGTGAGGCTGCCCTGCAGGCGCTGACCACGGTCGACCGCGGCGGCACCGTGCTCTACTTCGCACCGTTGCGACCAGGAGAGCCGCTGCCGCTTCCGTTCAACGAGGTGTTCTGGCGACACGAGGCCACGCTGGCAAGCTCGTACGGCGCCGCGCCGGCCGACCTCGCCGCGGCGCTCGCCCTGATGGCGGAGGGCCGGGCCGACGTCGGCCCTCTGGTGACGCACCGGCTGCCGCTGGCGGACATTCAGCGCGGGTTTGCACTGATGCTCGACGCCCGGCATTCCCTGAAAATCATCATCGACCCCCGGCTGGACTCCTGACTGTTGATTGACGGACTCGTCGTTCACGTCGAACGCTCGCCGCTCGTGTTCGCGGCTGCAGCCGCGCTTCGGCGGGCGGCCTGGGTGCTGGTCGGATGCGCGCTGGTATTCGGCCCCAGCGCCGCGCCCGCCCAGGCCACGATCCCGCCCCGGCCGGATTACGCCCCGGTCGCCCAGCTGCTCGAGCGCTTCATCGCCCACGAGATGGCCGACAAGGACCTCCCGGCCGTTTCCATCGCCTTGGTGGACGATCAGCAGATCGTCTGGGCCCGCGGCTTCGGGTTGGCGCGACCGCGCGACAGCGTCCCCGCCACGGCGGAGACGGTGTACCGCGTGGGCTCGGTGTCCAAACTGTTCACCGACATCGCGGCAATGCAGCTCGTGGAGCGCGGCGCGCTCGACCTCGACGCCCCGCTCACTCGGTACCTGCCGAGGTTCCGGCCGGGCAATCCCTTCGGCACGCCAGTCACGCTCCGGCAGCTGCTGACGCACCGGTCCGGGTTGGTGCGTGAGCCACCCGTCGGGAGCTATTTCGATCCGACGCCGCCTTCCCTCGACTCGGTCGTCGCCAGCCTCAACCGCACCACCCTTGTGTACGCTCCCGCAACGCACGTGAAGTATTCGAACGCCGCGATCACAGCCGTCGGCTACCTGCTGGAGCACACGCAGGGGGAGCCGTTCGCGAGCTACGTGCAAAGCGCCGTCCTCGCCCCACTCGGCCTCACTCACAGTGCGTTCACCCCGACGCCAGAGGTCACACGCCAGCTCGCCACGGCGTACATGTGGGCGCCCGACGGCCGCCGCTTCGAGGCCCCCACCTTCCAGCTCGGCATCGGGCCCGCCGGGTCGCTGTACTCCACCGTGGGCGATCTCGGCCGTTTTCTCTCGGCGCTGTTCGCCGGCGGCCAGGGGATGCGCGGCCGGATCGTGAGGCGTGCATCGCTCGACGAGATGTGGCGCCTCCAGCTCGCGGACTCGGGCGCCACGACGGGGTTCGGTCTCGGCTTCTTCGTCTCGAGCCTCGACGGGCACCGGCGCGTCGGCCACGACGGCGCCGTGTACGGCTTCGCGACCGACCTCCAGGCGCTCCCCGACGTCAAGCTCGGCGTTGCGATCGTCACGACCCTCGATGTGGCCAACACGGTGATCGCCCGCGTCGCCGACGCCGCACTCCGCGCGATGCTCGCCGTCAGAGCGGGACAACCCATCCCGGAGCCGGTGATCACCACCCCGCTCCCACCTGGGCGGGCGCGCCAGGTCGCCGGGCGGTACGTCCGCGGTGAGCGCCAGATCGAGCTGCAGGAACGCGCAGGAAGGCTGCAGCTCGCCCCCGGCAAGGGGGGCGCCCCTCTCATGATGCGCCAGCTCGGCGACAGTCTCGCACTCGACGATCCGCGGGACTTCGGGTTGTACCTGCGTCCCATCGACGGTGGGATGCTGGTTCGCGGCGACACCTTCACGACCCGACCGCTCCCCAAGCCCGACCCGCTGCCGGCCCGATGGGCCGGGCTCGTCGGCGAATACGGCTGGGACCACGACATC
>JBOHSO010000430.1:0-8222 GCA_050921685.1 Gemmatimonadales bacterium | reverse complement strand
GTCCAACGCGGTGAGCCACGGGTGCCCGCCGGCCCGCTTTCGCAACGTCACCGTCCTCAACACCGGGAGGGACCGTGGCTGAGTGGCTGTCGCGCGACGAGGCGCGGCGAGTGTGCGAGCGGGCGCTGTCCTTCACCCGTGCCGAGGGGTGTCAGGTGAGCGTGAGCTCCGATGCGCGTGGGAACACCCGCTATGCGGCGAACGAGATCTCGACCGGGGGCGACGCCGCGGATGCGACGCTCACGGTGTCGGCCCGCTTCGGCAAGCGCACGGCTTCCGTCACGACCAACGCCTTCGACGATGCCGGGCTCAAGCGCGCCCAGGAAGCGAGCGAGCGGCTGGCCCGGCTCGCACCGGAGAACCCGGAGCTGATGCCGCTCCTTCCGGCCCAGCACTATCAGGAGGTGCCGGCGTTCTTCGCGGCCACGGCGGGGCTCGACGCCGCCCGACGGGCCGACACCGTGGCCCAGGCGACCGACGCCGTGCAGCGAGCGGGACTCGTGGCGGCCGGATTCTTCGATCGAACCGCCGGCGCCGGTGCGGTCGCCAACTCGGCCGGCCTGTTTGCCTACCACGCGTCGACGCTCGTGACGCATACGCTGACGGTGCGCACCCCGGAGGGCGACGGCTCGGGCTGGGCCGGCACAGGACACAACGACGCGGCCCGGCTTGCGAACCCTGCCGGTCTGGCCGAGCGGGCGATCCACAAGGCACGTGGCGGCCGTGATCCCTTGTCCCTCGAGCCCGGTAGATATACCGTCGTGCTCGAACCCACCGCAGTGGGCAACCTGCTCGGGCTGCTCGGCGGCGCCCTCAACGCGCGCACCGCAGACGAGGGCCGGAGCTTTTTCTCCGTGCGCGGCGGCGGCACCAAGCTCGGCCAGCGTGTGGCGGACGAGCGAGTGACGATCGTGTCGGATGCGCAGGACCCCGATCTCCTCACGCGTCCCTACACCGGGGAGGGGCTCCCGACCGAGCGTCTGGTCTGGATCGAGAACGGCGTGCTGAAGAACCTGGCCTACGACCGCTTCTGGGCTGACAAGCAGGGGGTCAAACCGACCCCTCCTACGGGAGGCCTCCGGCTGATGGGCGGCACGGCCACCTTGGAGGAGCTGATCGCGGGGGTCGATCGGGGGCTGCTCGTCACGCGGTTCTGGTACATCCGGTCCGTGGACCCGCGGACTCTGCTGTACACCGGCCTCACACGCGATGGGGTGTTCCAGATCGAGCAGGGGCGGGTGACCCGCGCGGTGCGGAACTTCCGGTTCAACGAGAGTCCGATGGGCATGCTGGACCATCTCGTGGCGCAGGGGCGGCCCGAACGTGTCGCGGGCGGGGAGGGCGGGGGCGGGTTCGGCGCGACGCTCGTCGTCCCGCCGCTGGTGGTGCGCGACTTCAACTTCACGTCGGTGAGCGAGGCGGTCTAGGCGAGCCTTGGAGCGTGCTCAGAGCCAGCCCATAAAACGGGAGTGGATGAAGCCCCAGGCCACCATACACAATAGGAACGCAGAGACCAGGACGAAGCCGAGCTGCCAATCGCTCGCGGGAATATGCGCGAAGTTCATCCCGAACACGCTGGCCACGAAGTTCGGCACCATGATGATGACGGTCACCGCGGTCAGCCGCTTCATGATGTGGCCCAGCCGGTTGAAAGAGTAAAAGACCTGCACGTCCAGCGCGGCGCCCAGTAAGTCGCGATACGTGTCCAGCTCGGCCAGGACGTGCAGCGCATGGTCCTGCACGTCGGCGAAGTAGGGGCGCAGTCCGTCGGGGATCGCCCCCTCGCGGCGGAGCACCTCGGCCAAGACGTGGCTGGTCGGTGCGAGGAGCCTGGGGACCCGGAGCAGCTCCTTGCGGAGCCGGAACAGGTCGGCCGCCGCGCGCTCGCTTCCCTTGAAGATGCTCTCCTCGATGGCTTCGATCCGCTCCCGGACGCGGTCCTCCACTACGAAGTAGCCGTCGACGAGGCTCTCGAAGAGCGCGTAGGCCAGGCACGCCACGCCGTGCGGCTGGCGGCCCTCGTGCTGCTCCCAGCGCTTGCGCGCTTCTTCCAGCACCGCCAGCACGGCGCTGGGCCTGCGGTGGATGGTCACCAGATAGTTCTCGCCCCAGAACAGATTCAGCTCTCGCGGCGCGAACTCCTTGCCGGTCTGCTCGGCGGCATAGACGACGATGAAGTAATAGCCGCCGTACGCGTCACACCGGGGACGCTCGTGCGGCTTGGTCACCTCCTCGAGGGCCAGCTCGTGGAACCCGAACGCGCGCCGCAGCAGCGCCACCTCCGCGGGACCAGGGTCGCTGATGTCGAGCCACACGCGATTCTTCCGATCCGCGAGTAGCGCGCTGAGTCGGTCGGGGCTGACGTCCAGCTCCAGACCTTGGTCGCGGACGTCGACGGCCAGCCGCATCGTTCCCATGATCCCCCCTCTCGTGTGACCTGGTCGGCGGTCGGCGGTTGCGGCCTAGGCGTCTGCGGCGTCATCCGCGGCGCGCAGACAGGCCTCATGCCAGATGCCGTCCAGCCCGTCGAGCTCGTACAGCTCGTCTCCCCCGCGGTGATAGCTGACGGCCCGAACCGTGGCCAACCGGTCGGCGTGCTCGAGCTGGCGCTGGTCCAGCGGATGGTGGAAATCCCAAACCGGGGCAAGAAAGCGCTCGAGGACTTTTCGCCCTGCGATGCGCACCGTCGTGCCGGGTGGGAAATCGGGGTTGTACGGTCCCTGCAGTCGGCCCACGCGAACGCCCTATCTCATGGGAGGCGTTACTTCCCCTCGACCGCGGCGAGCGCGATCTCCAGGACCTCAAGGCCGTAGTCAACATCGGCCGCGGTGACACACATCGGCGGCTTGATCCGCAGCACATTGCCGAACAGCCCCCCTTTGCCGATCAGCACACCAAGCTCGCGCGTCCGCTCCAGAATCTCGAGGGTCTCCTCCTTCGCGGGCTCCTTGGTCGCGCGGTCGCGCACCAGCTCGACGCCCAGCATCAGCCCCATCCCCCGCACATCGCCGATCAGGCGGTGGCCTGCCTGCAGCTCCTGCAGGCCGGCCTTGAACCGCCCCCCCACCTGGCGGGCGTTCTCCTGCAGCCGCTCCTCGTCGATCACGTCGAGCACGGCGAGCCCGGCAGCCATCGAGATCGGGTTGCCGCCGTACGTGTTGAAGTGGATCCGTTGGGCGAGCTGGTCGGCGATGTCGCGCCGCGTGGTGACGGCCGCCAGCGGTGCGCCGTTGCCGATACCCTTTGCGGTCACCACGATGTCCGGAACGACGCCAAAGTTCTGGAATCCCCAGTAGTGGTCTCCCGTGCGGCCGAACCCGGTCTGCACCTCGTCGGCGATGCACAACCCGCCGTGCTCGCGCACGATGGCATAGGCCTCTTTGAGGTAGTTCGCCGCGCCGTGCGTGGCCCCGCCCACTCCCTGTATCGGCTCGGCGATGAAGGCGGCGATCTGCCCCGGCGTGGAGTACCGAATCAGCTCCCGAATATCTTCGGCGGCCTGGTGCGCGACCTGCTCCGGCGTGCCGGTGAACGGGCTCCGGTAGGGGTCGGGAGCGATGGCGTGATGCACGCCGGTATTGAGCTGTGCCACGTATTTCCAGGTGTGATGCGACGTGAGCGCCATCGCGACGGGCGAGTTGCCGTGGTAGGAATTGCGCACCGCCACCACATCGTGATTTCCGGTGAACAGCCGAGCCATGAGGATCGCGAGGTCGTTCGCCTCACTGCCCGAGTTCACGCAATACGTCACATCGAGTCCGGGCGGCATCTTGGATGCGAGCCGCTTGGTGAACTGGGGCATGCCGGGGTGCAGGTAGATCGTGGTCGTATGCTGGATCAGGTCGAGCTGTTGCTTCATCCGGGCCAGCACCTTGGGATGCGAGTGGCCGCACGACACCGTGACGATCCCGGCGAACAGGTCGAGGTAGCGGCGCCCGGTCTCGTCGAAGACATACTGCAGGTGCCCTTCGACGAGCATCAGCGGATCCTGGTAGATGGTGAAGATCGCTGGGTTGGCGAACTGGCGCCGCATCGCGAGCACCTCGGCCCTCGACGGGCCCGTGTACGGGCGCGGCTGGTGCGCGCAGGGTGGCATCGACGGTCGGGCGGTCGCGGTGGTCGTCATGGGCTTGGATTCCTTCTAAGAGCTCGGCCAACGGGCTATTTCGACATCCAGGTCGTTCCGGCCTCGCGATTCCACTTGGTGGTGATCTTCTTGGACTTGGTCCAGAACTCGATGGAGCCGCGGCCGGTGACGTCGCCGACCCCGAACTTGGAGTCGTTCCAGCCGCCGAACGAGAACGGCTCGCGCGGCACCGGGACGCCGACATTTACGCCGACCATCCCGGCGCTGGCCTTCTCCATGGCGTAACGTGCGGCGCCGCCCGACTCGGTGAACACCGACGCCGCATTGCCGTAGGGCGAGGCGTTATCGACGGCGAGCGCCTCGTCCAGGTCTCGGGCCCGCACGACCGCCAGCACGGGGCCGAACACTTCCTCCTGGGCGAGCTGCATGTCCGGCCGCACGCCGTCGATGATCGTCGGGCCGACGTAGAACCCGCCTTCCTTGCCGGGCACCGTGGCCCCGCGGCCGTCCACCAGCACCTTGGCCCCGGCTCGCTCGGCGTCGGTGATGTGACGCTCGATCCGCTCCTTCGCTTCGCGCGTGATCACTGGACCGATGTCCTTCCCCGGGGTCAGCCTGCGCGCCTGGGCCACCATCCGATCGAGGATGTGATCCACGCCCTGCACCGCGACCATCACCGACGCGGCCATGCAGCGCTGCCCGGTGCAGCCCGACATCGCCGCCAGCACGCCGCCCGCTGCCATCTCAGGGTCGGCATCCGGCATCACGATGACATGGTTCTTGGCGCCGCCCAGCGCCAGCACGCGCTTGAAGCCGGTGCAGCCGCGGCGATACACCTCTTTGGCGACGCGCGTCGAGCCGACGAAGGTGACCGCCCGGACGTCGGGGTGATCGCAGATCGCCTCCACCACCTCGCGGGCCCCGTGCACCACGTTGAACACACCGTCGGGGAGCCCCGCCGCCTTGAGCAGCTCGGCGATCCGCCCGGCCGACAGCGGCACCAGCTCCGAGGGCTTGAGGATGAACGTATTGCCCAGCGTGATGGCGTTGGGGAACGTCCAGTGCGGCACCATCGAGGGAAAGTTGAACGGACAAATCGATGCCACCACGCCGAGCGGCCAGCGCTCGAGGCGACACTCGACCCCCTTGCTCACCTCGAGCACCTCCCCCGCGGCGATCTGCGGCAGGGAGCAGGCAAACTCCACCACCTCGATCGCTTTGAGGATCTCGGCGTCGGCCTCCCCCTTCACTTTCCCGTGCTCCTCGGTGATCAGGGCCGACAGCTCGGGGAGGTGCCGCTCGAGCAGCGCCTTGTAGCGGTAGAAGACCTGCACGCGCTCCTTGATCGGGGTTGCCGCCCAGCCCGGGAGCGCCTGACGGGCGGCCGCCACGGCCCGGTCGACATCGGCGGCGCTCCCCAGCGGGACGCGTGAGATCACGCTTCCGTCGGATGGGTTGTGGACGTCCTGGAAACGGGGGCCGCCCTCTACGAACTGGCCGCCCGCGTAGTGGCACACGTCGGGATACCTGCGGGCGGCGGCTGGAGCGCCGCGGCTGGCGGAGAGCGTATCGGGGGGGTTCACGGAGGCACCATCCTTGTCAGGGGCCGACTGTGTGGCGTCTTCCGGAGAGTCTGCCGGGCGCCGGACGGGCTGTCAATGCCGCGTGGTGGGCGTCGCGGCGGCCCGGGGCTATCTTCGGCGCCCGGCACCGGCTGGGGATTGAGGGATGACGGGGATCGATCGTGCGCGACTCGAACAGTGCCAGGCGGCCGAACAAGAGCGATTCGTCGCGGCACGCCCGCGCTCATCGCGCCCGGCGTGACCGACGCGGATGTCGACCGCCACACGGCCGTGTTCCGCGAAAGCGTCGCGGCCTTGCTGGGCTAGCCGGTTACTCCCCCGGCGGCCGGTCGATGCCGGCGTAGCGCGCCTGCGCCGCCGCGCGCGCCGGAGGATCGCCGAAGATCTTCTCTCCGTCGAACCGGCCGTTCTCGATGAAGATCTCGGAGATCTGGTGCCCGGCGGTAACGCTGCCCGCCAGATGCACCCCCACCACGCTGGTCTCCAACGTCTCGGGATCGACCGAGGGGCGTCCCGTGGTGGAATCGTATGTGATGCCGATACGGCCGAACAGCCCGAGGTCCGGGTGGAAGCCGGTCAGCGCGTACACCCGGTCCGCGGGGAGGCGCTCGCTGGCGCCATCGGCGCGGCGGATGCCGACGTCCCGCGCCGTGATCTCCTCCACCGTCGCGCCCAGTCGGGCGGCGATCTCGCCGGCCTTGATCCGGTTCTCGAGGTCCGGCTTGAGCCAGTACTTGACACTCCGGGGAAACTGGGTGCCACGGTACACCAGCGTGACCCGCGCCCCGGCGCGAAATAACTGCAGGGCCGCCTCCGCGGCCGAGTTTTTCCCGCCGATGACGACCACGTCCAGTCCGAAGGAGCGGTGCGCCTCGTCGAAGTAGTGGCTCACGTGCGGCAGGTCCTCTCCCGGCACATCGAGGTGGTTGGCGTGGTCGAAGTAGCCGGTCGCGAGCACCAGGCGATCGCAGCTCGAGGCAGCCGGCCCGTGAGGGGAGTGCAGCTCGCAGTCGATGCGGCCGTCACGCCGCGCGGCCGAGATGAGCTTCAGGTATGGGCTGACGCGCAGCGCCTCCGTGCGGGTGACCCCGCGATAGTACTTGAGGGCTTCCTCGCGCGTCGGCTTCGCACCGGCGCACACCAGGGGATGCCCGCCGATCTCGAGGCGCTCCGGGGTCGTGAAGAACACCATGCCCACGGGGTAGCGGACGATCGAGTTCGCCACGGCGCCCGCGTCGACGACCAGGGGATCGAGCCCGCGCCGGCGCGCTGAGATCGCGCAGGCGAGGCCGATCGGCCCCGCGCCGACGATCAGGATGGGTTCGTAAGTGCTGGGACGCACGCCGTCGGGAATCTAATCGCCCGGCTCCGCCCGTCGTGGGGCCCGGTGGCCAACCGGCCGGCCGGGCGCCATCTTTTCCCGCTCCTCACCCCGCGAGGGCTCGCATGCCCCTCACACCTGAATCCGTCGGACCCAGCGGCGGCCAGGCCGACGCCGTGGTCTCAGAGCGCCGGCCGGTGTCGGCCGATGTGGACCTGTTCGGGCTCACCGACCGCGGGCAGGTGCGGAAGGAGAACCAGGATCAGTTTCTGATCGCGACCCTGCACAAGCTGCTGCGGGTACATCTGTCGAGCCTCCCGGCCGACGACATCACGCCCCTGATCAGCGAGTCGCGCGGGTGGCTCTTTCTGGTCGCCGACGGCGTCGGCGGCCGGCCCGACGGCCAGGCCGCCAGCGGTACGGCGGTGAGGACGATCGCGCATTACGTCACCCACCTCACGGACTTGTACCGCCGGCTCGACCCGGACAAGGAATCGGTTTTTCTCGCCGAGCTGGAGCAGTCGGTGCAGAAAACGCATGAAGTGCTGCGGGCGGAATCGGAGAGGGAATACGGCGGCCGCGGGGGAGCGACGACGCTCACCATGGTCGCCGCGTTGTGGCCCCGCGCCTACCTGGTCCAGGTCGGGGACAGCCGGTGCTACCGGCTGCGCGACGGGCGGCTCGAGCTGATGTCGACGGACCAGACGGTGGCGCAGGCGCTCGTGGACTCGGGCGCGTTGACGCAAACCGAAGCACGCCGTTCCCCCTTCCAGGGAGTGTTGGCGAGCGCGCTGGGCGGTCGCGAGGCGAGGCCGATGACGCACACCACCGAGATCCGCTGGGACGACATCATGCTGTTGTGCACCGACGGTCTCACCAAGCATGTCACCGACCCGGAGATCGAAGCCGAGCTGGGTCGGATTCGCTCGGCCGAGGAATCGTGTCGCCGGCTGGTGAGCCTCGCGCTCGAGCGGGGGGGCACCGACAACGTGACCGTGGTGATCGCGCGTCTGAAGAACCGCCCCGGCGGCGGGTAAACCCTCAGGCTCAGGAGGGGCCGGCGGGCGGCGGTCCCGCCTGGGGGGCGCGCGCCGGGCGGCACGGCGGCGGTGTCCCGTCGGGGCACTGGGCGCGGAGCCCGCTCGGGATCGCCGCCGCGCACGCCAGCACGAGCCAGCGGGACGTCAGTCTCGTAGATACCCCCAGGTGTGCAGCCGGTCGAAATCCTCGA
>JBOHSO010000429.1:0-2490 GCA_050921685.1 Gemmatimonadales bacterium | reverse complement strand
CGCACAACATGAACTGCAACGAGGTGCTCGCGAACCGCGCCAACGAGTTGCTGGGCGTCAAGCGGGGGGAGTACAAGCCCGTCCATCCCAACGATCACGTCAACATGGCGCAGTCCACCAACGACGTGATTCCCACCGCGATCCGGCTCGGCGCCCTGCACCTCGTGCCCGGCCTGCTCGAGGCGCTCGACCGGCTCGCGGCCGCGTTCCGCACCATCGGGAAGGCGACCGACGACGTGCTGAAATCCGGCCGGACGCACCTCCAGGATGCGACGCCGATCCGCCTCGGTCAGGAGCTCACGGCGTACGGCCATACGGTTCAGCGCAATCGGGACCGCATCGCCCGGGCGGCCGCCGACCTCCGCGACTTGGGCATCGGCGGCACCGCCGTCGGCACGGGGCTGAATGCCGAGCCCGCCTACCCCGGACTGATGGTGAAGCATCTCCGGGCGATGACCGGGCTCGAGCTGCGCGAGGGGACGGACCGGGTGCAGCTGATGCAGTCGATGGGGGATGCGGCGGCGGTCTCCGGCGCGCTGCGGACCTACGCCGCGGACTTGGGCAAGATCGCGAGCGACATCCGGCTCCTCGCCTCGGGTCCGCGGACCGGATTCGCCGAGATCCGGCTTCCGGCGGTGCAGCCCGGCTCGAGCATCATGCCGGGGAAGGTCAACCCGTCCATCGCCGAGATGGTGAACATGGTCTGCTACCAGGCGATCGGGAACGACGTGACCATCGCAATCGCGGCCGAGGCGGGTCAGCTCGAGCTGAACGTGATGATGCCGCTCATCGCCCACAACCTGTTCTTCACGCTCGACATCCTCACCTCGGGGAGCCGGGTGTTCGCCGAGCGGTGCGTAGAGGGGATCGAAGCGGATCGGGCGATGTGCGCGCACTGGCTGGACCGCAGCCCGGCGCTCGTGACGGCGCTGGCGCCGCTGATCGGCTACGCCGAAGCTGCGAAGCTCGCCAAGGAAGCGGTGGAAAAGAACCGCTCGGTGCGCGAACTGCTGCTCGAGAAGGGGATCCTCAAGGGCAAGGAGCTGGATGAGGTGCTCGACGTGCGCGCCATGACGGAGCTCGGCGTGCGAGGGCTCGGAGGCGGGTGATCGATCACATACGACAGGGGAGGCGGACATGAGCTGGTGGCTTGCCGGGCTGATCGGCGGTGTCGCGGCGTACCTCGCCGACTGGGTGCTCTGGGGCAAGGTGTTTACCAAGGGGATGGAGGCATTCGCCACGCCGCCCCCGGCCGGCCAGCCGGTGAACATGGGCCCGATGCTCGCCAAGGCGGCGGCGTTGGCGCTGGCGTTCGGCGTCCTCCTGGCGTGCCTCTACGACCACTTCAAAGGCGTCCTGTGGTTCACGCACGGCGGGGGTCCGCTGGCCGGGATGGAGCTCGCCACGGCGCTCTGGCTGCCGACCATCGCGCTCGCGACGCTGGGGAGCGGCGTGTGGTTCGACAAGGTGCGACCCCTGTTCTGGGCGCAGTTCTGGGCCTGGCTCGTCCGCATGAACGTCGCAGGATTGGTGGTGGGGCTGTTGCTGAAGTAAGAGGTCGTGGGTCGCTGCACACCGGGGTCGGGTGACCGTCATCACGGTCTCCGACCCCGTTATGTGTTTACAAGAATACCATGAGACGATCCCTGACTTTGGTGGCGGGACTGATGCTCGCGGTGGCGAGCACCGCGCTCGCACAGCGTCGCTTCCGCCTTGGGCCGCAGCTTTCCACTATCTCGGTCGAGAACGGCTTCGGTGAGAGCCGCTCGTACTTGAGCTACGGCGCGATCCTCGCCCTATTGACCGGCGACGAGGGCGAGACCGGCCTCGCCGTGTCCCGCTACGGCGACCTCTCCGACAATGATTGCGTGCGCCGGCTGACCCTCATCGCGCTCAACTCCCTCTACTATCCCGTAGGGGCGAAGGGCATCGCGCCCTTCGCGTCCACCGAGATCGGGCTGGCACGCGTGAGCGAGGCCAGCGTCCCATTGATCTTTGCCTGCACGGCAACCACGCCGGTCGAAACCACGAACCAGCTGGGCCTTGGCTTCGGGCTCGGCGTGCGCGTGAGTGCCGGTTCGAACCTCGTCGGGGTGGTGGAGGGTCGGTTCCTTCAAGTGCCGAGCAGTTTCATCCAGGGCCTTGAAGGCCGCGCCAATCTCTCGGTCGCGTTTGGGCAACCGCGTCGCACCGAGATCATGGAAGGCACGCTGGGACCCGCGCTGAGTGCCTGGGCGTCCCTGTCCGGGCCGCTGCGGGCACGCGCGCCGCTCGTGGGCGTCCGGTTTCGACGCAACACCAGGAAGAGCGCCGTGCTGGGCCTGCAGATCGACTACGCGCCGCTCCGCGTCACCGTGAGCTGCTCCAATCCCGGTTGCGAGCCCACGGCGATCCTCTTCGCGCCGGCGTTCGAGCCGAGTCTCCACCCCCGCTGGGGGCGGTTCTATGGAGGGATCGGGCCGCTGCTCGCCGGCTTCCCCTCTGAAGGCC
>JBOHSO010000428.1:0-5789 GCA_050921685.1 Gemmatimonadales bacterium | reverse complement strand
CCGGCGGCACGGAAGAAGCGACGTCGTTAGAACACCTCGACGACGCAGCGCGGGAGCGTCTCCCGGATGGCACCGGCCATCGTGAGGAGGCGCTCCCGCGATACGTTCACCACCGCGGCGTCGGCGGGGGGCCGTTCCAGCGTGTAGAGCTGCACCGCGACGGGATCGACGGCGAGCAGGTGCGACAGCCAGGCCGAGAGACTTGCGTCGCTGGAGCCATCCCAATCCGGGCCTCGAGCCACCATCGCCTGCACCGTGATCGGCCGGAGCGCCCGATAGGCCGCGATGAGCCTCTCCACGTCGTACGCGGCGCCGTTCACCCGCTCGGCGGGCCCGGGATCGAGTTTCATGATCCGCGCATCGAGCCGCAGCAGCGCCGCTTGCACCGCCGGCGTCCCGGTGCCGACTCCGTTGGACAGGATTCCGACCTTGGTGCCCGGGGCGAGCGCGTCTCGCGTCACGACCACGCGGTCGACGACGACGGGGAACCGCGGATGCAGCGTCGGTTCGCCGTTTCCGGAGAAGGTGATCCACTCGGGGAGGCGCGGGCTACGCTCGAGCGCGCGCCGCAAGCTGTGCGCGACCTCGTCAGGTGAAGGCCAGCGCGCTTGCGACGCGCGCGGGGTGTTGAACCCGCACTCGCAATACGGACAATCGAAGCTGCAGAGCTTGGACCCCAGCGGGATCAGGTTCAGGCCGAGGCTCACCCCGAGCCGGCGTGAGCGCACCGGCCCGTTGACGATCGTCTCCCACAGGAACCCACGATCCCCGCGGGCCCGCCCCATGTCGAGCGGCGGCGGCCCGGGTGCGCTCCCGCGCGCGCGACTGAAGTCGTTCCCGTTCGGTCGTGGGGTTGCATCGGCCATGGGGCAAGGTACGTTGTGGCGGCCCGTGAACGAAGAGGTGTGGCGGTGCGAGGTGTGTGGTGTGCGGCCGCGTTGATCGCGGCCTGCTCGGCACCGAGGATCCCGACCGGTGACCCCGCGCGCGAGATCGCGGCCGCGCTGGAGCGCTCTGCGAACGATTGGAACCGCGGCGACCTCGATGGCTTCATGAGCGACTACGCGAACGATTCGCTCACGAGCTATGTCTCGGCCGGCCACGTACAGTACGGCTGGCAGGCGCTCTACGACCACTACCAAACGGCCTATTTCGCCCCTGGGAAGTCGCGCGACTCCCTCTCGTTCGCCGAAATCCGCGTGCGTCCGCTCACCATGGACCTGGCGCTCGCCACGGCTCGGTTCCGGCTGTCCCGCGGAGACTCGCTCGTCGCGAGCGGCCCGTTCACTCTCCTCCTCCAACGGCGCAGCGACCGCTGGCTGATCCTGCACGACCACACGTCGGCAGATCCCGCGCCGTGACGGAGCGGCGGCACGTCCTCCTGCTGTGCGCCGCGGCGACCCTCGCCACGGCGTGTACGTCACCGGGCAAGGGGATGATCGCCCTGGAAGGGGCCACCCTGATCGACGGCTCCGGCGGCCCGCCCAAGACCGACGCGCTCATCCTCATCAAGGACGGCAGCCTCCGGGCGGTCGCGCGCGTCAACGAGATCAAGATCCCACGGGGGGCGGAGCGCATCAGCCTGGTCGGGAAGACCATCCTGCCCGGCTTGATCGACGCGCACGCCCACGTGGAGCGCTGGGCCCTGCCCCGCTACCTCGCCTGGGGCGTCACAACGGTGCGGGACATGCACTCACCGGGCGATTCCGGCTACGCCGTGAAGAAGGATCTCGATCTGGGCTCGGTCGTCGGGCCGCGCATGTTCACCTCGGGCGCGGCGATCGACGGGATGCCCGCGACCTTCCCAGGGGCAACCGCGGTGGCGGGGGACGAGGAGGCCCGGCAGGCAGTGGACCAGCGGGCGGTGGCCGGTGCGGACCTGGTGAAGGTCTCCACCAAGGTGACCGCCGACCTGTTGCGGGCCATCGTGGATGAAGCGTCCACGCTGCGTCTGCGGGTCGCGGCCCACCTCGGCAAGATCGACGCCCTCGCCGCGGCGCGCGCCGGCGTCGCGTCGCTCGAGCACATGTCGGGCGTCGTCCAGGCCGCCGTGCCCGACGCCACCCCGTACGTTCGCGCCTACGACCTGTACCTCCCGGGGCTCACGCTCGAGGCAGCCGGCTGGGGCTCGCTCGACTCGTTCACCCTGGCGCGCGTGGCCCGCTCGCTGGCAGCCACCCATGTGGCCCTCGTGCCCACGTTGGTGGCGCACGAAACGTTCGCGCGTCTCGGCGAGTCGGCACGGTCCCAGCCCCTCGGGGTATCCGATGTGCCGGCCGACAGCGGCAACCGCGTGCACGGCGTGGCGAGCCTGTTGCTACGGAGCGGCTGGCGCGCTCCCGATTTTGCGGCGTTCCGACGCGCGCGGGCGCGCCAGAACCAGTTCGTGCGCGAGTTCAAGGGGGCGGGAGGGCTGATCGCGGTCGGCACCGATGCGGCCAACCCCTTGCTCGTGCCGGGGGCGTCGCTGCACGAGGAGCTCGCCCTGCTCGTCGTGGCGGGCCTGACACCGCTCGAAGCGATCACCGCCGCGACTCGCCATGCAGCCCAGCTGCTCGGCGCCGATTCCCTCGGCATGGTGGCGCCCGGGAAAGTCGCCGATCTCGTCGTCCTCAATCGCGGTCCGACCGAGGACGTCACGGCCACACGCGACATCGCGTGGGTCATGGTGCGCGGCCGTATCGTGAAGCCCGATTCTCTGAGAGCCGGATGGCAACAATGAATCGCCTGGGCCTCACCGCCGCGCTGCTGACGCTCGCCTGCCCGCGTCCCGCGGATGACTCCGCCGGACGGGCCGCGGATTACGACGTGCTGTTACGCAACGGTTGGATCGTGGACGGCAGCGGCAACCCACGCTGGCGCGGCGACCTCGCGATCCGGGGCGACCGGATCGCGGCCATGGGCCAGCTGGAGGGTGCCGTGGCGCGCGAGACGCTCGACGTCTCGGGGTTGATAGTCGCCCCGGGCTTCATCGACATGCTGGGCCAGTCCGAAACCGCGGTGCTCGTCGACAACCGGGTGCTCTCGAAAGTCACCCAGGGCATCACGACCGAGGTGACGGGGGAGGGCGGCTCGGTCGCTCCGTTGACTGACCGACTCGTGGCCCTCGACTCCGCGTACATGAGGAAGTACGCTCTCGCCGTCGACTGGCGCGACCTGGACGGCTATTTCGCCCGCCTCGCCCGCACCGGTTCCACTATCAACATCGCGACCTTCGTCGGGGCGACGCAGCTGCGCATGGCGGTGATCGGGTTCGATCAACGCCTCGCCACTGGGCCCGAGCAGGCGCACATGGAGTCGCTGGTAGACTCGATGATGGAGCAGGGCGCGCTCGGCGTGTCCACGTCGCTGCTCTACGCCCCGGCGATCTACGCACCCACCGAGGAGCTCATCGGGCTCGCCCGAGCGGCACGCCGCCACGGCGGCATCTATGCGACCCACATCCGCAACGAGGCCGCGCGGGAGGACGAAGCCCTCGACGAAGCGTTCCGCATCGCCCGGACCGCGGACATTCCGGTCGAGATCTGGCATTTGAAGGCGGCCGGGCGACCGCAGTGGGGCCGCATGTCGCACCTGATCGCGAAGATCGACTCGGCGCGGGCGACCGGCCTCGACATCACGGCCGACCAGTATCCGTACGTCGCCGCCGCCACGTCGCTCGATGCCGCCATTCCCCAGTGGGCCCACGCGGGCGGCGACGACTCGCTCATCGCCCGGCTCAAGGATCCGACGACGCGCGCCCGGCTGCAGCAGGACATGCGCACCGGTCTGGGTGAGGAAAGTCCGTATCAGAACACCGGGGGGGCGGACGGGATCATGATCGCCGGGCCGTTCCAGGACTCGCTCGACTACTTGGACGGCCGCCGCCTCAGCGACATCGCGCGCGAGCGGCGCCGCGACCCGATCGAAACATTGTTCGATATCGTGATCGCGGACCAGGCGCGCACCGGCGCCATCTATTTCGAGATGAACGAGGACGACGTGCAGACGGCCCTGAAGACTTGGTGGGTGGCCGTGGATTGCGACGCCGCTGGGGTGGCCCCGGACGGGCCGCTCGGCACGGATTTCACCCACCCACGCGCGTACGGCTCGTTTCCGCGCATCCTCGGGCGCTACGTGCGCGACCTGAAGCTGATGCCGCTCGAGTTCGCCGTGCGCAAGATGACGTCGCTCGCCGCGCAGCGCATCGGGCTCACCGATCGAGGCCTGCTGCGGACCGGGACCTACGCGGACGTCACCGTGTTCGATCCGGCGACGGTAGGCGACCGGGCGACCTTCGAGCGGCCGCACCAGCCGTCGGTGGGCATCGTGTTCGTCTTCGTGAACGGACAGGCGGTCCTCAAGCGAGGGCAGCTCACCGAGGCCCGGCCGGGCCGCGGGTTGCGTGGGCCGGGCTACGTGCCGCCCGAGGGGCGCGGCAAGCGCCCCTAACGACCTGCCGTCGTGACCCTCGCGCGGCTCGTGCTCGCCTGGCTCCCCGTGGCGGGGTGGTTCGCCGCCGCCGGCTGGGTCGCGCACCGCTTGATCGGCAGCGCCGCGAGCCCGCCTGCTACCGCCGGGACGCTCGCCTGGACGGCGGGCGAGGCGTTGCTCGTCACGCTGTTTGGCTCGTTGTGGTTCGATTCGCTCGGCCACGGGGGCTGGTGGCTCCTGTTCGGCCTCGTCGGGATGCTCGCCGCCGGCCTCCCCGCGCGCCCCGGGGTCGTGGCGCTGGCCGTCTCCACGCTGCGCTACGTCGGTGCGGGGGCCCTCCTCGCCTGGGGCTTGGGGTGAGGGTACCGTCTCCTCCCGTCCGCTCCATATTTCGCCGCACTATGACCACCATTCGCCTGACGGCGTTCTCGCACGGCGCCGGCTGAGCCTGCAAGCTCGGCCCCGCCGAGTTGACGCAGGTCTTGCGCCACGTGCCGGTCGCGACGGATCCCAGGATCCTCGTCGACGCCGCGACGCGCGACGACGCCGCCGTCTTCCAGGTGGCGCCGGATCGAGCGCTGGTCGCGACGGTGGACTTCTTCACGCCGATCGTGGACGATCCCTACGACTACGGCCGGATCGCGGCGGCGAACGCACTCTCCGACGTGTACGCGATGGGCGCAGCGCCGTTGTTCACTTTGAACCTGGTGGGCTGGCCGCGCGAGACGCTCCCCTTCGAGCTCCTGGGTGAGGTGCTGCGTGGCGGGGCCGACGTGGCTCGCGCCGCCGGCGCGTTCGTGCTCGGCGGCCACTCGGTGGACGATCCCGAGCCGAAGTACGGCATGGTGGTGATCGGCGAGGTGCACCCCGAGCGCATGGTGACGAACGCGGGCGCGCGGCCGGGGGACGTGCTGGTACTGACCAAGCCGATCGGCACCGGGATCCTCACGACCGCGCTGAAGCGCGACCTGCTGTCGGCCGAGGAGCTGGCGGACGCGGTCAACGTGATGACGACCCTCAACGCCGGCGCGGCACGGTCGATGCTCGCAGCCGGCGTGCACGCGGCGACCGACGTCACCGGGTTCGGACTGCTCGGCCACCTGCACAACCTGCTGCGCGCCAGCGGTGTGTCGGCCGAGCTGAGAGCGGCCGACGTCCCGGTCTTGCCGCGCGCGCGCGACGGGCTGGCCCGGGGCGCCGTGCCCGGCGGGACCCAACGCAACCTGGAGGCCGCCGGCGAATTCGTCGACTTCGACCACGCCGTGTCCGATGCAGACCGGACCCTGCTCGCCGATGCCCAGACCTCCGGGGGGTTGCTCGTGGCGGTGGCGGCGGCGCGCGAGGCGCGGCTGCGCCACGCGCTGACGCGCGAGGCG
>JBOHSO010000427.1:0-8743 GCA_050921685.1 Gemmatimonadales bacterium | reverse complement strand
GGCCCGCGTCCCGGGTGACGGACACCCGAAAGGCCGTGCTGCGGAGCAGGCGGTCGAGCGCGGGCCGCAACACCGTCCGGACGTCCGGGCCGGTGACCCGCACGTCCCCGCGGGCGAACACGATGCGGAGCTCCTCGACTCGGCCCGACGCAGTGGTGCGAGACACCTGAACGTCGGTGATGCGCTGCAACCCGTCGCCGCTCACGTCCATCACGGTAGTGAGCGTTCGCGTCAATATAGCGCGCAGGGTCGGACCATCCCACTCCTCGCGCCACCGAAACCGTGGCGATGTTTCGCAATAGGACCGACCCCCGGCCGCGTCGGAGACCGAGCGCAGATACGGCTGACGCTGCGCCGAGCGAAACACCTCCTCGACGGGCGCGGTGCGGCCGCCGCAGCTGGAATGGTAGTACGCTTCGATCAGACGGCTCCGATATCGCAGTACCTGACCCGCCGTGCTGCGCAGCGCCTCCCACACCGGCGGAGCCTCCCCATCCACTCCCAGGTACACCTGGTCCCGGGTGTCGGCGGTGGCATCGAACCCATCCGCTTCCCAACGGCCACGATTGCGGAGCCCGAACGTGCGGGCCACCACGGCCTGTGCGAGCAGGGCCTGCCGCTCGTCTCCGCGCCGGGGGCCAAGCTCCTGGCCCAGCACTCCCGCGAGGTAGCTCTCCAGCGGCACCCGGTTGATCAGGGTGAGCCCTGCCCGGGCGCGCACCACGTTGACCCGGCCGCGCAGGCGGCGGCCGTTGGCCATCGCGAAGCGACCCTCGGTAACGTTCACCGCCGAGATCCCGGTATGGCGCTCCGTCCGGGTGCCATCGGGCCGGACCAGCACGAGCCCGCCGCCCGAATCCGGCAGGACGCTCCAGACGATTCCCGCCCGGATCGCGGCCACCGCCGTGCCGTCGCCGTCGTCCGTGACGAACAACTCCCCGTCTCCACCCAACCTGACGCTCGCCGCTCCCACGGCCAACCCGACGCGCAGCTCCGGCTCGGGTCCGAGCGCCACCGGTTGCGGCCTGGGACACCCGACGGCGAGCGCGGCAACCGCCGTCCACCAGAAGGGCGTCCCACGCGGTGCGCGAGACGCCCCAGTCCGAGCCGATGGAGTGGCCCCGGCCGTCACGCCAGCGCCACCGCCCGGAAGTCGTAGTCCTCGCTGTCGGTCAGCCGGGCGTGGACGAAGCTGCCCACCTCCGCCCACCCACCGCGGCCGAGGTAGGTGACGCCATCCACGTCGTCGGCCTGCCACGCCACGCGTCCCACGTGCGTGGCGCCGCCGTCCAGCGGATCGGCCACTCGATCCACCAGCACCGGCACCTCGCGGCCCACGAACCGCGCCAGCCGCTCCGCCGAGATCGCTCGCTGCACCTCGAGCAGCTCTTCGAGCCGCTCGCGTTTCACTTCGTCAGGAACGTCGTCGGGGTACTGCACGGCCCGCGTTCCCTCCTGGGGCGAATAGGCGAACGCGCCCAGCCGATCGAACTGGGCCTCCTCGAGAAAGGCGACGAGCTCGCGGAACGCGTGGTCGGTCTCGCCCGGGAATCCGACGAGACAGGTGCTGCGAATGGCGAGGTCGGGAATGGCGGCGCGCAGCCAGCCGAGTTTCGTTCGCAACGAGGCCTGCCGCTCCGGGCGCCGCATCCGGGTGAGCACGTCATCATTGGCGTGCTGGATCGGCATATCGAGGTAGGGCACGATGCGGGGCTCGCGCGCGATCAGCTCCACCAGTCGCTCGCTGAGGCCCGCCGAGTAGACGTACAGCAGGCGCCACCACGGGACCGACGTCTCGCGCAGCAACACCTCGAGCAGGTCGGGAAGCTTCGGGCCACCCGCCCCGAGGCCGCGGCCGTAATGTCCCAGGTCCTGGGCCACGAGGTTGATTTCCTTCGCGCCCTGCGCCTCGAGCGCCTGGGCCTCGCGCACCAACCGCTCCAACGGCTCGGAGCGATGCTTCCCGCGCATCAGCGGGATGGCGCAGAAGGCGCAGGTATGGTCGCACCCTTCCGAGATCTTGAGGTAGCGGATGTGGGCCGAGTCGCCCAGGAACTGTCGCACGCCGGGGTGCCGCGCCACGGGGTCGGCGATCAGGCCCCGGCGCGCGAGCTCCGGGACGAGCAGGTGGAGATCCGAAAACCCCAGGAACAGATCGACCTCGGGGATCTCTTCCTGCAGCTCCCGGTGGTAGCGTTGCACCAGGCAGCCGACGGCGACCACCGCCTTCACCGCGCCGGTCCGCTTGAGCTGCGCGGCTTCGAGCATCGCCTGGATGGATTCCCGCTTCGCCGCGTCGATGAACCCGCAGGTGTTGACGAGGACGACGTCGGCGTGCGGCAGGTCGGGCGTCACCGTCGCTCCGTGGCCGACCAGCTCGCCCACGAGCCGCTCGGAGTCGACGGTCGCCTTATCGCAGCCCAGCGAAACGACGCCGAGTTTCATCCGCGGTAGTTCCCGAACCGGAGCTCGATCCCGAAGTCCTCGCCCCGCAGGAACGCCATGACCTCCTGCAGCTCGTCTTTCGACGGCGACTGCACACGAATCTCGTCGCCCTGGATCGAGGCCTGCGCTTTCTTGAACTTCCGGTCCTTGATCGCCTTGACGATCGTCTTGGCCTTCTCCTGGGCGATGCCCTGCGTCAGCTTGATCTCGCGCCGCACCGTGTCCCCCGCCGCCGGGGTGACGGTCCCGAGCGCGAGGTTCTTCACCGGCACGCCCCGCTTGATGAGCTTCGATTGCAGCACGTCGAACAGCGATTTCATCTTGAAGTCGTCGTCGGCGACCAGGGTGAGGAGAGCCGTGGCGCGGTCAAAGGCGATCGAGCATTTCGATCCTTTGAAGTCGTAGCGCTGAGCGACTTCCTTGGTCGCCTGGTTCACGGCGTTGTCGACTTCCTGCAACTCCGCTCCGGTCGAGATATCGAACGACGCGAGTGTCGCCATGGCCCGAATATACCAGCGACCGTCAGCGGGCGTAGCGCAGCACCTTTCGTCGCCACACGGCGTCGAGCGCATTCGGCGCGACGCCCAACACCTTCGCAATCCCATTCCGGACCTCGTCCGGCGTCGTCCCGGTATCGAACAGCGACCGCACGGCGGCCAGCCCGCCCCGCTCGTAGGCGAGCTGGAACAGCACGGCCCCGGTCGCGTCGAGCGAGTTGAACCGCACCGGTGGCGGTTGGGTCAGCGCGCTGTCGAGGGTGAAGCCCCAACGATTCTTGAGAAAGAAGGCGAACTCCCGCATGAGCGCCGGAAACGCCTGTCCGCGGGACCCGCCGGTCCAGGTGGCGATCCCTTCGACGGCCAGCCGGTGCGTGCGCCCGGGCCGTTTGAGCGGCGCGAGCACGACGTGCGCGATTTCGTGCAAGTAACCCTCCGGGATGACCGGCGAGCCGCTGAAGACGAGCCCGTTGACGTCGTCCGCGCGGCCGCCCCCCGCACCGGCCCCGCCGGGCTCGGGGACGAAATCGAGGCCTTGGAGCCGGAACATGTTCTCCGGCGTCTCGGCGACGTAATAGGTGAGCGGCACCGGTCGGAGAGTGAACGCCTTCGCGAGCGAATCCGCGAAGCGAGCCGAGCGGCGCGCGCGCACGCCGTCGAGGTGATGCCAGGGCGGATACACGAACGTGACGGACCCGACCGTGTTGCGCTTCCAGGTGGCCGTGACGCGATCGATCGCGTTCGACAGCACCCAGCGTGCCCGCTCCCGCACCGCGTACACGCGGAAGATCCCGAGCAGTTTCACCTCGTCGCCCGGTTGGTACACGCCGCCGACCAGCGTCTTGAGCACGTACACGCTTTCCGCCCCGGGCACGGCGGGGGCGATGGTGAGCACCGTGACCGCCGGGAACTGCTGCGGGAAGCCTTGGAAGAGGTACTCGCGGCCCAGCAGGTAGTCGCCGTACTTCGCCTGCTCCGCACGCGACCAGTGGGGGCTCGGATGCAACGAGTCCGGCCGATCCTCGAGGAAGGCGCGCCAGGTCGCGAAAATCTCGCGCACCGGCGATTGGGACGTGTCCACCCCGAAGCCCAGCGCGATCCGCGGCGCCGCCGAGCCGAGCCGGTCCGAGCCCTGCGCGCCGGCCACCAGGACCAGCAGCGCGAGCGGGGTCACCATTCGAGACGGTACACCGCCAGCGGCACATGGCCCGCCGCCGCGGTGCCGAGCGCGACGGTCCGCGCCGCGTCGCCCACGGCCCGGGCCACGGGCTCCGTCACGAGGATCTCGCCGCGGCCCGCCAGGTCCTCTCCGAGCTTGTAGGCCAGGTTCACGGCGTCGCCGAACACATCGTCGGCCAGCCGCAGGTAGCGGCCGTAGTCGATCCCCATACACACGTAGAAGCGCTCGTCCTCGTCGTCCACCGTGGCATTGCGTCGCCGGTGGGCATCCTGCATCGCCACGGCGCAGCGCACCGCGTCGTCGGGCCGATCGAACACGGCGATCAGGTTGTCGGCTTCGTTCTTGATGAGGGTGCCACGGTGGGTCGCGACGAGTGGGATGCTCAAGGCATAGCTCTGAATCAGGAGGCTCAGGAAATGGAGAATACCGCGGCGGCGAGTGGTGGCCGTGAACCCCGAGGAGTCGCACACCAGCACCGCGCCGGTGACCTCCAGCGCCGCCGAGATCTCCCGATCAACCGTCGCCGCATTGTGCCGGGTGCGCTCGAGCAGTCGACGGAACAGCTCGTCTTTCGTCACGAAGCCTCAGCCCCTGGGGATGCGTGAGGCTGTGCGCGGGGCGTCAGGACAAGAAGCTTTCCAGCGCCCTCGCCCGGCTCACGTGGCGCAGCCGCGCCAACGCCTTCTCCTTGATTTGCCGCACCCGCTCCCGCGTGATCCCGAGCAACGATCCGATTTCCTCGAGCGTCATCGGCTCCTGCCCCTCCAGCCCGAAATACAGCCTCAGGATTTTCGCCTCACGCTCCTTCAACGTGGACAGCACGCCCTCGATCGACTCGGTCAGGGCGTGCTCGAAGATTTCGTCGTCGGGTCCGGGGTTTTGCGTGTCGGGAAGGTAGTCGAGCAGCTTGTTGTCTTCGCCGGGGGTGAGCGGCGCGTCGAGCGAGAGGTGCGCCTGGGAGATCGACAGCGTTTTCGCGACCTCTTCCTCGGAAATGTCCATCCCTTCGGCGATCTCTTCGACGGTCGGCTCCCGGCCCAGCTCCTGCAGCAGCGCCGAGGATCGTTTCCCGATGCGGTGCAGCGTGCCGGCCCGGTTGAGCGGTACCCGCACGATACGGGACTGCTCGGCGAGCGCCTGGAGGATCGCCTGGCGGATCCACCAGACGGCGTAGCTGATGAACTTGATCCCCTTGGTTTCGTCAAACTTGTGGGCCGCGCGGATCAGGCCGAGATTCCCCTCGTTGATCAAGTCGGAGAGGGAAACTCCCTGGTTCTGGTATTTCTTGGCCACGCTCACGACGAAACGGAGGTTCGACCGGACGAGCTTATCGAGCGCCTCCGCGTCCCCCCGCTTGATCCGCTGGGCGAGGTCGACCTCGTCCTCCCGCGTGATCAACGGGTACTGGCTGATTTCCCGCAGGTACTGATCGAGCGATCCCTCGTCGAACGACACCCGCTTCGCCGTGTTAAAGCGCATGGGGAAAAGCCACCTCCGAATCAAGCGGTAACCTGGACCTCACCCCATCCCGCCCGCCGTTCGCACAGCGCGGGATGGGAAACTCACCGGCCGGTCAGTGGATGAGCGACCCGAGCCGGCTCCAGCGAATATCGGTCAGCCAGGGAAGCGCGTCGTGCGCCTCCCGATCGTAACTGAAGTAGACCAGCAGGGTCCGGCCCTTCACGGCGGACGCGTCGACGAACCCCCAGTAGCGAGAGTCCGAGGAATCGTCCCGATTGTCGCCGAGGACGAAGTACTTCCCCGCGGGCACCACCAGCGGGCCCCACGTGTCGCGGCTCGGCTGGTATCGTCGACGATCGTCCTCCGAGGACGCGGCGTAGTGGGCCCGCTGCCACTCGAAGTCGGAGCTCGTCACGTCGTTCTTGGGATCGATGCGCTGCGCATACGGCTCGGCCAGCCCCTGCCCGTTCACTTCCACCTCTCCCTGGCGCATCGCCACGGTGTCGCCCGGAGTGCCGATGACCCGCTTCACGTAGTCCTGCCTGGGATCGCGCGGGTACGCGAAGACGATGACGTCGCCGCGCCGTGGCACGCGAAAACCGGGCAGCCGGGCCCGCGTGCCGGGGATCGGCGCACCGTACACAACCTTGTTCACGAACAGGAAATCACCGCTGAGCAGCGTGTGGGTCATGCTCCCACTGGCGATCTGGAACGCTTCGAAGCAGAACGTCTTGACGATGAGGAACAGTACCAGCGCCATGCCGAGCGAGCGCATCCAACTGTCGAACCACCGCGCCAGCCGCGAGCGGGGCCGTTGGGGAGCGGTGGCCGGCGAGTCGGGCGGCGTGGTCGCGCCCGGCCCTCGCCCCGGTGCCCCCAAGTCATGCATGGAATTCACTTTACAAGGATGGCGCGCACGGCGCAACCGTCACCGCCCACCCCCGGGCCGCCCCCCACCCTCGTACCCGGGCGCGGAACTCGGCCGGCTGGTCGCAGTGTCGCATCCGCGCCGCCAGGCAGACCGACGTCCCCTCTCGCTCGAGCCGCACCCACACCGGCTGCGCGTCCGGGAGTTCGTCGAGCATGTCCGCGACGAGCGGTGGTCCGGTCAGCGACAAGATGATGACCAGGCTCTCGTGATCCACGCGCCGAGCATAGTGACGGCGGAGGCGGGAGTGTCATCAAAACGTCATTGCCCGGTGCGGATTCACGCGCCGTTCGGTCGTCCTTGACCGCAGCTCCAGAGGGCGCCTAGCATTCCCCGAGCCGGATGTCGCGGTCGAGGTGCGAATTGAGATTCGATGGGGTGTAGCTCAACTGGCGGAGCGCCCGGCTGTTAACCGGGAGGTTGGAGGTTCGAATCCTCCCGCCCCAGCTTCTTCACCCGGCCCCACCCTCCTCATACGTGTCGATCTGCGCGCGCTGCAGCTGGCCGGAATAGTCGACGTAGCAGACCTTGGTCTCCGAGTAGAAATCGTACACTTCCCACCCACCCTCGCGGTGGCCGTTCCCGGTCTGCTTCACGCCGCCGAACGGCAGATGCGCCTCGGCGCCGATAGTCGGGGCGTTGACGTAGGTGATCCCGTTGTCGAGATCGCTCATGGCCCGGAATGCGGCGTTGACATCGCGCGTGTACAGCGAGCTGGAGAGCCCGTATTGCACGCCGTTGTTCACCCGGACCGCTTCTTCCAGCGAGCCCACCTTGATCACCGACAACACCGGCCCGAAGATCTCCTCCTGCTCGACCCGCATGCCCGGTTTCACGCCGGCGAGCACCGTGGGCCGGTAAAACCAGCCGGCGTCGAAGTTGTCGCCGGTCGGCCGGGCGCCGCCGAGCGTCACCGACGCGCCCTCCCGCTGTCCGATCCCCACGTACTCGTCCACCTTCTGGCGCGCCTCCTCGTGAATCAGCGGTCCCACCTCGGTGCGGTCGTCGAGGCCAGGCCCGAGCCGGAGCGTCCCGGCGCGATCGCACAGCAGCTTGAGAAAGCGGTCGTGGATCGGCGCGTGCAGGATCAGGCGGCTGGTGGCGGTGCAGCGCTGGCCGGTGGTCCCGAAGGCGCCCCACAGCACGCCGTCGAGCGCCAGGTCCAGGTCGGCGTCGCCCATGACGATCATGGCGTTCTTCCCGCCCATCTCGAGCGACAGCCGTTTGTGCATCCGGCCGCAGGTGGCCCCGATCGCCGAGCCCGTCTCCGTCGACCCGGTGAACGAAATCACCGGCACATCAGGGTGCTCGATGAAGGCCTTCCCCACCACCGACCCCTGTCCGTGCACCAACTGAACCGCCTCGGGAGGGAGGCCCGCCTCGACCAGGACCTCCACCAGCAAGTGGGCCGTGTGCGGCACGTCCTCGGCAGGCTTGAAAATCACCGCGTTCCCACATAGGAGCGCCGGGAACATCTTCCAGGTGGGAATCGCGAGCGGAAAATTGAACGGCGTGATGATCCCGGCGACGCCGATGGGCCGGCGGAAGCTCATCGCCCATTTGTTCCGCAGCTCCGAAGGCACGACCCGGCCGAACAGCCGCCGGCCTTCGCTCGCCGCGTAGAAGGCGGTGTCGATCCCCTCCTGCACGTCGCCGCGCGTTTCGGCCAGCACCTTGCCCATCTCCCGCGTCATGGCGCGGGCGATCGTCTCCTTCCGTTGGACCAGCAGCTCGCCGACCCGCTGCAGCACCTGCCCGCGCAGCGGAGCCGGCGTCTTGGACCACTGCGCGAACCCCAGTTTGGCCGACGCGATCGCACGCTGCGCGTCGCCGGGACCGGAGCGCGGGAAACAGCCGATCAGGTCGGTCCAGTCGGCGGGGTTGCGGTTTTCGAAGTATTCGCCGGTGTCGGGCGCGACCCACTCGCCGGCGATGAAGTTCTGAAAGTTCTGGGTCATCAGGTCCTCAGGGACAAAACCACGTCGCCGTATCCTGGGCGTATCCCACCCTGGGCAGAATCTCGCGCGCGGCCAGCACCAGCCCCCAGATCACCAACCCTTGCGAGAGCACGTGGGCCACGCCCTGGCGGCGGTTCCAGGAGGACAGACCGCTCCACACCCCGGCGACGATCACCGTGAGCACGCCCCCCAAGTAGATGAAGAGCTTGATGCCGCAGCCGTGGGTATAGGGCCACTGGGTCATGCCGATGCCCACCAGCAGGCCGAGGACGAC
>JBOHSO010000426.1:0-5821 GCA_050921685.1 Gemmatimonadales bacterium | reverse complement strand
GACCGGAACAACCGGCTCCCGCGCCGGTCGTCGGGGAGCCTCTGGCCGCTAGCCCCGGGGCTGGCGGGTCCACCTGCCCGTTTTGCGGCGCCGCGACCGACGGAGTCCTTCCCTACTGCCCGCACTGTGGCCGGCGACTGTCGGCGCCAGGCTCCGGCCCGGCTTGCGCGCGCTGCGGCTCCCCGGTCGCTCAGAACGCGAAGTTCTGCGCCACCTGTGGCGCGTCGCTCGGGGCGGGCGGCGGGGAAGGCGATGCGGGGGGCCTGGCGAGACCCTCGTCACGCCCTGCCCCGCGCACCGAGTTCCTGGTGCGGCTCGTGCTCGTGGACGAGGCTGGCCAGCCACAGCAGACGTTTGAAAGCCGCCAGGTCGACACGACCATCGGCCGCACGGAGGGGGACATCCGGTTCCCCGACGACCCGTTTCTGTCGCCGCTGCACTCCAAACTCTCGTGGGAGAACGATCGCCTTGTCGCACGCGACCTGGGGAGCCGCAACGGGACGTGGGTGTTCCTGTCGCAGCCGCATCGCCTGACCGATGGGGATATCCTGCTCATCGGCTCGCAGCTGATCCGCTACCGCCGCCTGGGCTACCCGGGCCCGCACGCCCCGGAGGCGGACGCCACCAAACGGATGGGGAGCCTGACCCCTTCGGCCGATATCGCAGCCCTCACGCAGCTGCGCGCCGACGGCAGCACCCGCGACGTGGTCCAGCTGTCGCCGGGCCGCGACCTGCACATCGGGCGTGAGCGCGGCGATTGGGTGTTCCCCTACGATCCCTCGATGAGCGGCCAGCACGCCTTGATCCGCTCGGAGGACGCCGATTTCGTGGTGGTCGACGCCGGCAGCCGCAACGGCATCGCGCTGGCGGCCCGGGGCGCCATGCCGCTGATGAACGGGTCGCGCCTGCTCGCCGGTGACAAGCTGCTGCGCATCGAGATCCCGTGAAAGTCTGCCCGGTCTGTTCCAAAGAGTACTCGGACGACATCCGGTTTTGCCAGGATGACGGCACGACGCTGCGCGCCCTCGCGCCGGCGGCGAGCCTCGTCGGGCAGGTCGTCGCCGATCGCTACCATGTGCTCAAGAAGCTGGGCGAGGGCGGGATGGGACAGGTGTACCTGGCCGAGCACGTGAAGATGGGGCGGCGCAGCGCCATCAAGGTGATGAGCCCGGCGATGGTGCACGATCCCGACGCCGTCGCCCGCTTCAACCGCGAGGCGGCGAACGCGAGCCGGATCACCCACCCCAACGTGTGCGCCGTGTACGATTTCGGCGAGACGCCGGACGGGCTCATCTACCTCGCGATGGAATTCGTGGAAGGCGAGCCGCTCACCGACCTGCTGGAGCGCGAGGGCGCGCTGCCCCTGCCCCGCGCCACGGCGATCTTCAAGCAGACCGCCGACGCGCTGCAGGCGGCGCACGACCTCGGCATCGTCCATCGGGACCTGAAGCCCGACAACATCATGGTCGCGCCCGGGCGCGAGGGCGCCGACCTGATCAAGGTCGTGGATTTCGGCATCGCGAAGGCGGTGGGCGGCGACGAGGCCGGCCAGAAGGTCACGAAGACCGGGCTGGTCGTCGGCACGCCGGAGTTCATGAGTCCCGAGCAGCTCTCCGGTGACAAGGTCGACGGCCGCAGCGATCTGTATTCGCTGGCGCTGGTCTACTTCCGCACGCTGACCGGCCAGCTGCCCTTCCAGGCGGATTCAGCTCAGGAAGTGATGATCAAGCGCCTCACCGACGAGCCGCAGAAGCTCGCCGCGTCGCGGCCCGACTTGCGCTTCCCCGAGGGGTTGCAAGAGGTGCTGGACGCGGCGTTGACCCGGATGCCGGGCGAGCGCTACCAGACAGTGGCGAAATTCGCCGAAGACGTGCTCGGCGTCGTGCAGCTCAAGCGCGCGACGCGCGGCGGCGTGGCGTCGGCCACCCGCGCGGACGTCGTGGAAGAGCGGACGCAGCTGCTCGACTCGAAGCAGACCAAGGCGAGGGCGGCGGGTCGCGCGCCCAAGAAGCGCTCCCTGGTGCCGGTGGTCGTCGGCGTGGTCGCGGTGCTCGGCCTGGGCGGCGGCGGGTGGATCCTGCTCGGGGACAAGACGTCGGCGGCGCCTAGCGACTCCACGCTCGCCGCACCCCCGGACACGACCAAGCTCCTCGCGGCGGCGGACACCCGCTCCACCGCGCCTCCGGTGCGCCCGCCCGGCACCACCGGGACGAATCCCTCGATTCCCAACCGGGACTCGGTCACGCCGTTGGTGCGCCCGTCCACGACGACCCTCGATGTCGGCCGCGCGTTCGACGTCCTGGACGACATGATGATGAATCGACTCAGTGCGACGACGGCCGGCTGGGTCCGCGATTCGGCGTTGAAGTTCTACAACGCCAGCGGGATCAGCCCCAAGGACCGGGCGTACGCCGCGTTCGTCGTGGCGAACGCGTGGTTCCAGCTCAAGGAGCGGGACCAGGGCTGCCAGTGGGTGCGCACGGCGATCCGGCTGGAGCCGACCAACTCGGCCTACGCCGGCCTCACCAGCGAGTGCCAGGGCTAGCCCGGATGTTCAAACGCTCGCGCGCCATCAAGATCCGGGTGCACGGCCGGACCGACCAGGGGAAGACCCGCGATCACAACGAGGACAACTTCCTCGTCGCCGACTTGACGCGGAAAGACTCCACCCAGGAGCCGGTGGAGCGCGAGTACGACCTGGGCGAGCGCGGGGTGCTGCTGGTCGTCGCGGACGGGATGGGCGGCGCGGCCGCGGGGGAGCTGGCGAGCGAGATGGCGACGGCCACGATCTACGAGCAGCTCGTCGAGCGGTGGCTGGGCGAGTCCGAGGCGACGGGCGCCCGTTTCGCCTTCCGTCTCAAGGAAGCGGTCGAAGCGGCGAACCAGCAGATCCACGACTACGCCAAGTCCCATCCCGAGAATCGGGGGATGGGCACCACGTCGACGGCCGTCGGCATTCTGGGCGACCACATCTACGTCACCCAGGTGGGCGACAGCCGCGCCTATTTGATTCGCGGCGGGGAGGCCCACCAGCTCACCAAGGATCAGTCGCTGATGCAGCGGCTGGTGGAAGCGGGCGAGCTGACCGAGGAAGAGGCGGCCCAGAGCGAGCGACGCAACATCATCCTCCAGGCGCTTGGCCCCGACGCCAAGATCAAGGTGGACCTCACCCACCAGGAGATCCACCGGGGCGACCTGCTGGTACTCTGCTCCGACGGTCTGTCGGGCCAGGTGAAGAACGAGGAGATCGCCCAGACGGCGACCCAAGCGCGCGATCTGAACGCCGCCTGCGAGCGTCTCATCGCCATGGCGAACGAGCGCGGCGGGCCGGACAACATCACCGTGCTCATCGCCCGGCTGGACGGCGACGGCCTGCGCGCCGCCAGCGTGAAGGGAGAAGTCGGCCACCAGGTGTACCCGTTGATCGACACCGAAGCCAACACCGATCCGGTGCCGGTGTACCGCGGCAGCAACCCACCCGTGCCGAGCAAGCGGGCGCAGCAGGGCCGCCGGAAGCTCCTGGCTCTGCTGCTGGGTGTCGCGCTCGTGGGCGGTGCGGTCGGGTGGCAGGTTTTCCTGCGCCAGCCGGCGCTCGCGGAGCCGCCGGCGCCGTCCGCCGCCACCGGCGTGGCCTCGGCGGCTCCGCTGGAATCGGCGCTGCTCGACTTCGACCGGGTCGCCGACTCGGTGACCCGGGCGGTGCGCGTGTACGCGGACCGGGTGAAGCTGTTCGGTGCGCGCCAGATCGACTGTCCGATGCTGGCGCAGGGCCTCGTGCAAGTGGAAGAGCTGTGGACGTCCTACAACCTCGAGAAGCAGGGCGCCGCCTCGCTCGACGAGCGCCGCAGCGCGCGGGACCAGACGCTGTACATCGCCGTGGACAGCGTGGGACGGCACTTCGACCGATCCGGGTGCGAGCGCCCGTGAAGGCGCAGTTCAAGTTCCTGTCCGGCGCCCGCGCCGGTCAGGTCGAGATGTTCCGCAAAGCCTACATCGGTCTCGGCCGGCATCCGCTTTCCGACGTGCGCTTCGACGCCGAGCGCGACCTCGACGTGTCGTCGCGCCACGCGGCGATCATGCGCAAGCCCGACGGGTTCGTGCTGCAGGACCTGGGCAGCAAGAACGGCACCTACGTGAACGGCGAGCGGCTCGAGGGCGACCGCCGGCTCGCCGACGGTGACGTGATCGGCTTCGGCGCCAAGGGGCCGGCGCTCGAGTTTTACGTCGTGACCGAGCAGAGCGACGTCGCGTCCACCGAGACCGCCGAAGCGGCCGAAGCCGCCGCCGGCCGCCTGTCCCAGCCGAAGCAGATGGTCCCCGCCGCGGCGGGCGCGCCGCGGAGCGCGGCGGCTCCGGTCGGGCGTTCGAGCACCGCGGTGCGGATCGCGGTGGAGGTCGCGCGCCAGACCCGCGAGCTGCGCCGCACGACGAAGATCCTGCTGGGCGTGCTGGTGCTGGCGATCGGGCTGTTCGGCGCGTCCACCTGGAAGCAGGCCCACGACCGCCGGGCCGAGATCGCCCGCATCAAGGCCTGGGCGGACAGCGTCGCGGACCTGGCGCAGCGCACGGCACGTTCCTTCCAGACGGAGGTGGAGGGTCTGCGCAACGCCAACCGGCATTCCCTCGCCGAAATCGAGCGGCTCCGCCAGGCGCTGACCGGTGCGGGAAGCGACGCCGGCGCGGTCGCACGGCTGCGGACGGAGCTCGAGCAGGCGCAGCAGCGCCAGCAGCAGATCGCCGGCGCGGGTGCGGTCGACTACCGCGCCATCTCCGCGCGCAACCAGGACGCGGTAGCGCTCCTCCTGGTCGAGTTCTCCGACACGGAGCGGTTCAGCGGAACCGCGTTCGCCGTGGATTCGCTCGGCACGCTCGTCACCAACAAGCACGTGCTCGTCGGGGTGAACGGCGACCGGATGCCGCGCCGGATCGCCGTCCAGTTCTCGGGCTCCCGCCAGTGGTTCGAGGGTCGCTACCTCGGCGTCTCCGATGCGGCGGACGTGGGCGTGCTCCGAGTGAACATCCGCGGCGGCACCCCCCGCGTGCTGGGCATTGACCGCACCGTGCGCCTGCAGCGCGGCGATCCCGTGGCCATCATCGGCTACCCGCTCGGCTTCGAGCTGCCGATGGAGGGCCAGGGCATCGACGTCGTCGCCTCCCCCTCCCTCACCGTCGGCACGGCGAGCAAAGTGCTCCCCACCGTCGTGCAGGTCGACGGCTACGGCGCGCCGGGCTCGTCGGGCAGCCCGATTTTCGACAGCCGCGGCCGCGTCGTCGCGCTGCTGTACGGCGGCGTGCAGGAGTCGAACGGCCGGATCATCCTCGCCACCCCGGCGAGCTACGTAGTGGAGTATCTGACGAGACTGGGGATCAACGTCAGATAGTCGAGAAGCTACGCCGGCGTTACGTGTCCCAGCACCCGTCCCCCCCGCGCACCAGTGGCGCCCGGCAGGTTCCCCGGCCGGCCGAGCAGCGTGAGCAGTCCCAGGAACGCGAACGCCACCGCCTCCTTCGCCTCCCCGTCGAAGAACAGCTGGTCGAACGGCAGCACCGGGCGCGGCTGCACCCGGGCGGCGAGCTGCTCGACCAGCGCCGGGTTCCGGGCGCCGCCGCCCGAGATGACGAGCTCGTCCGTGGGTCCGGCGGGGGTCCAGCGCTCCAGCGCGCGCGCCACCGTCTCGACGGTGAGCGCCGTGGCAGTGGCGACCGCATCGTTCCCCGATCCGGCGACCAGCTCGACCAGCCGGTCCGCGAACGCGATGCCGAAGCGCTCGCGGCCCGTGCTCTTGGGCGGCGACTGCTCGAAATAGGGATCACCCAGCAG
>JBOHSO010000425.1:0-7766 GCA_050921685.1 Gemmatimonadales bacterium | reverse complement strand
GGCGCCATCTGCACCATGAGCTCCGCCAGCGCCGCGGCCGCGGCGAAGCGGGCGAGGTCGCGCGCCAGCTCGCGACGCATGCGCTCCACGTCGAAGGCCGCGAGCGTCTGGAGCTCGCGGTTGTCCCGGTGGTACAGCTGGGCGACCCCCTCGCTCAAGAGCTCCAGTCCCGCCCCGAACCGGCTCCTGGGCCGGAGCGCGCCCTTGGCGATCGCGCTCTGCACCCCGAGATCCCGCGTGGCGAGCCGCACGACCTTCGAGGTCTCGCTGTAGCGGAAGGTGCGGAGCACCACAGCGGGGGTCGAGACGAGGGACATGAAATGAAAGATAGCTACCGGCCGAGGCTCAACTCCCCTCCCACCAGAATCGTCCGCCGCGGCGTGCGGAAGTTCCGCACCTCCTGATAGCGTGCGTCCAGCAGGTTCTCGATCCGTGCGGTGACGACCAGGCCCGGCAGCGGGCCGTGATCCCCGGTGACCCGGTAGCTGCCGCTGGCGTCCACGCGGGTGTGCGGCGGCGGGGTGACCGGTGCGGCCGGAAACGAGGCGAAGTCCAGGTCGCGGCGATCGCCGGTGAAGACCGCGCTCAGCGCGGCGCTTCCCCGCTCGCCCGGGACCACCCCGAGCCGCAGCGTCCCGGCATGGCTCGGGCGTCGCTGCAGCCGCTGGCCCGTGGCGCCGTCGCGCGTCCGGACATAGGTGTAGCCCGCGTCGAGCGACACGCCGCGCACCACCCGCGCCCCGAGCGACAGCTCGACCCCCCGGGCCGTGGCGGCGCCGATGTTCGTATAGTTCACCGAATCGGGGCCGAGCGGCGACGGGCTGTACTGGATGAAGTCCCGAAACCGCTGGTCGAAGTACGTCGCCCGCAGACTCACGCGCGACACGGCGCGCTCGAGCCCCACCTCCCAGCTGGTGGACCGCTCCGGCCGGAGGACCGGATTGCCGCGGGTGAATCCGGTCGCGAAGTTCTCGAAGAACGACGGCTCCTTGAACGCCGTGCCGGCCGAGGCCCGCACCCGGGTCCGTGGGTCCACTCTCCACGCCACGCCGGCGCGACCCGTGACATGGGTCCCGAACTGCTGATTGTCGTCGACCCGGCCGCCGACGGTGAGCGAGACGGCGGACCCCAGATCCGCGAGCCCTTGCGCGAAGAGCGCGGTGTTGCGGCGGGCGGTATCGAGCGTGGTGCCGCTCTGGCGCTGGCGCTCGAGCTCCACGCCGGCCGTGACCACCGTGACGTCGCTGAAGCGCACGTTCGCCCGCGCGCCCGCGATCAGCCGCTGCACGACGTCGCGGCTGTGGAAGCAGCAGAACGCGGAGCTGTCCCCCACGCTGTCCGCCCCGTCGTCGTAGCGGCTCTCTTCCCGGTGGAAGGCGAGGCTCGCCCGCGCCTCGAGGCGCGACGTGACCCACCGTCCCACCTCGAGCGCCGCGGACGGGCCGCGGGCGGAGGTGTGCTGGTCGAAGTCGGAGGAATCGTTCCCGATGAAATCGGTGGGAAAGTGAAACTCGCCGCTGTTGTGCCGCAGCACGAGCCCGGCGTCGGTCCGGGAATCGGGCGCCAGGCGCACCCGGGCGCTCGCGAGGTCGCGCCGGTAGCGGTTGTTCACGGAATAGATCCCGTCCGTCGTGCGCCGCGACACGGTGACCCCGTACGACAGCGCCCCCGCCCCGCCGCTCAGGTCCCCCGTGCCCCATTCCGTGTCGAACGTCCCGCCGCCCAGCGACAGCCGCCCTCGGGTGCGGCCGCTTCCGGACCGCGTGAACACCTGGATGACCCCGGTGACCGCGTCGGACCCGTACAACACGCTCACCGGTCCCCGCACGATCTCGATGCGGTCCACGTCCTCGGTGCCCAGGTGAGCGAAGTCGAAGAAGCCGCCCGGCTGGTTCTGGGGCACGCCGTCCACCAGCACTTTCACGTAGTCGCTCTCCCCTCCGCGCAAAAACAGCGACGTCTGGCCGCCGAATGAGCCGGTGGCGACGACCGCCACTCCCGGCACGGCGCGCAGCGCCTCGGCGACGGTGGCGATGCCCTCGGCCCGAAGCGCATCACCGGGAATCACGGTGATGGTGGCGGACACGGCGTCGGCGCGGATCGGGACGCGGGTGGCGGTGAGGACGATGGGGGGAAGGGTGATAGTGTCTGGATAGCCTTGGCCGGCGACCGGCGCCATGAACGACGTCGAGAGGAGAACTGTCAAGGCAAACCGTCGAGGAAAGGCGTACCGCATGCGTGCTCCTTTGTTAGCGCCCCCGCCGGAGCGGGGTGAGTTGAGGGCGACCTTCGAACGACGACACCGCCAGCGGCCAGTCGAGCACGGTTTCGACGACGTCACGGCGCAGCACCGCGGTCGGCGGGCCGGCGGCGGCGACGGTCCCATTGGATAGCAGCACGACGCGATCGGCGAAGCGGGCAGCGAGGTTCACGTCGTGGGTGACCAGCACCGCGCCGAGCCCCTCGGTATCCACCAGCGCGCGCAGCAGCTCGAACAGCTCCATCTCGTGCCGGACGTCGAGCGAGGCGGTCGGTTCGTCCAACACCAGCAGGCGGGGCTCCTGCGCGAGCGCCCGAGCGATGCGGACGCGCTGGTACTCGCCGCCCGATAGCGTCCACAGCCAGCGGTCCGCGAAGGCCGCGACGTCGCAGCGGACCAGCGCCCGCAAGACGGCGGCGCGATCCTCTTCGCGCTCGGGACTCCAGGGCCCGAGGCGCGGGTAGCGCCCGAGTCGCACGGTGTCCCGGACGCGCTGCGGGAACAGGTTGTCTTCCCGCTGCGTGACCACGCCGACCAGCCGCGCCAGCTCGGCACGGGGCCAGTCCCCTGCCCGGCGCCCCATGATGTCCGCGGTACCTGCTTGGGGCACGTGCAGCCCGAGGGCGACTCGCACCAACGTGGTCTTGCCGCTACCGTTCGGCCCCAGCAAGGCGACGAACTCGCTGCTCGTGACCGCCACGGACACCCCCGTCAACGCGTCGCGCCCGGCTCCGGGGTAGCGGAACGTGACGTCCCGAACGTCGAGGATCACGCCGCGGTCCATCGCCGGAGCAGCAGCACGAAGAGCGGAACACCCGCGAGGGCCGTGACGATGCCAACCGGGAGCTCGCGCGGGGCCACGGTGACGCGGGCCAACGTGTCGGCCAGCACGAGCAGCGTTCCCCCTGCCAGAAACGACGCCGGCAGGAGTGCCTGGTGCCGCCCGCCTACCAGCGCGCGGCCGAAATGGGGCACGATCAGCCCGACGAACCCGATCACCCCCGCCACCGCCACCGCCGCCGCCGTGAGCAGCGACGCGGCGAGATAGACGCGGCGTTTGGTGGCGGCCACGTCGGCGCCCAGGTGACGTGCCGGCTCCTCGCCGAGGGTCAAGAGGTCGAGCGGCCGGGCGGCCACGAACAGCACGAAGAGCGGGAGCGGAACGTACAGGGCGAGGATGCGCACCGTCTCCCACGAGGCACCCGAGAGCCCACCCCACAACCACAGAAAGGCGTTGCGTAGCTCGCTCGCTTCGGCGAGCGAGACGATCGCCGTGGTGACCGCCCCGCAGAACGCGCCGACCGCGACGCCGCCCAACAACAGCACGCGCGGATCGAGCTCCGCCCCCCCCACGAGCCCCAGTCGAAACACGAGCCCGAGCGCCGCCAAGGCGCCCGCGAAGGCGGCGAGGGGTAGCGCCCAGGGTCCCCCGAGATCCAGCGCGATGGCCGTGACCGCGCCGAGCCCCGCGCCGCCCGAGAGGCCGAGCAGGAACGGGTCGGCGAGCGGGTTGCGCACCAGCGATTGCAGGCTGGCTCCCGCGACGCCAAGCGACCCACCCACCAGCACCGCCAACAGCGCACGTGGCACCCGCAACTCCCACACGATCGGCGAGCGGGGCAGCTCGGCGAGCGGCACGCTCGCCGGCCCGAGGACGACGGCAGCGACACAGGCCGCCGCGAGCGCCGTGGACAGCCAAAGCCACTTCATGGAGCGAGGGCCCGGCGCAGCACCGCAACCGCTTCCGGAGCGCGTGGTGACGGCTGACCGAACAGCTCGGCCTGGAGCGGCAAGAAGCGGCGCTCCCGGACGGCCCGGACCGTCCGCCATTCGGGGCGGCCGGTCCAGGCCGGCAGCGGCGTGGTGAGGGTGTCGCGGAGCAAGGCAATCCAGTCGGGATCCCGCTCGGCGATGACCTCGATCGACACCGTCGCCGACGGCGCCGCGATGTCCCGGAATACGTTCGTCGCCCCGGCGAGGCGCGCCAGCTCGTCCAGGAAGCTGCCGCCGCCGATCACGATCGGCGGGTTGTCCCACACGATGTAGACGATGCGGGCGGCGGGCGGGTTGGGTGGCGCAGCCAGCAGCGCCTCGATCTCTCGCGCGACCGCCGCTCCGGCCGGGACGTGACCGGTCACGCGCCCGAGCAACCGCGCGGTGCGGGCGACGTCTTCGAGCCGGTCGTGGCGCAGCATCAGGGTGGCGATCCCCAGGGCCTCGAGCTGTCGCGCCGCCGCTTCGGTGTGCGGAGAGCGGTACAGCAGGACGAGGTCAGGCTGCCGCGCGACGATGGCCTCGATGTTGGGGTTGAGTCCGTCCCCTACGCTCGGGACGCGCTTCGCGGCGGGAGGATACTGGCAGTACGCCGTCCGACCGACGACCTCGCCCCCGGCGCCCAGGGCGAACAGCAGCTCGGTGATCGACGGGGCGAGCGAGACGACGCGCCGGGCCGGCGGAGCCAGTCGCACGACGCGGCCGGCATCGTCGGTAACCGTGATCCCGGACGACCCCGAGCGCTCGCCGGACGGCCGGCACGCCATCGCGGACAAGACGAAGAGCCGGCCGAGGAGCTGTGTGCGATGTGCCCATCGCCGCATGCGAAACCGCCCACCCCCGACGCAGCGGAGATGGGCGAGCGGCAGCGCCTCGATGCGCTGCGACGCCACCTTCCCTCCCGCGAGGGACTGCAAGTGGCGCGAACGAAGACGTCTCCTGGCTTCGGGCTTTGGACTCGGGCCTTCCCGGGATGTCCCAGTGGCGTCCGAGCCGACGACTCAGTGCCCGTTACAGTGGCGGGGCCGCGCCGGATTCGCACCGGCTTCCGTGATCCGCGTTCGCGATGTGCGTGCTACGGTAACGAGCGAGACGGAAGAGCGCAAGCTACGATGCGGACGGCCCTTTCTCAACGCAATCCACAGTCCCACACCCAGCGCGAAGACGATCGCGCCGACCAGGCCGGGCAGGAGCGCCTCCGGCCTGAACGACGCCGCCGAGAACGTGATGGCCACCGGCGCGCCCGCCGCGAGCGAGTCGGCGCGGTAGCGCGCGAAGTCGCGCTCCTCGATCCGTTGCACGCCGCCCGAGTCGAGCCCCGGCGCGGAGACGACGGCCAGCGTGTCTTCGATCAGCAGGTTGAGCTCGGTGGTGGGCTGGTCGATCGGCAGGGCGAGGGTGCGGATTGTCCCCGGCAGCTCGTAGCCGTACGTCAACTGACGGGGAACGTCCGGCTGCATCGGCCCGAACAGCTGTACTCGGTCACCCTGGCGCAGCACGGCATCGGCGGAAAAGTCCCCGGTCCCCACCTGGAACTGCAGCGCCGCCGAGGGGATCGCCCCGGTCCAGGTGGGCACGAGGGTGTCCGGCGCGAGCCGCGTCGCGCCGCCGGGATTCTCGAGCTCGAGGATCTCCAGCACGGCGCGAGTGCCGTCCGTCTTGGGCCGCGCGATGGTGACCAGGCGCCGCCGGACCCGGATGGGTGGGCCGCTCGAGCTGGTGTCGTACACCACGAGCATGTCCACCGTCGTGGCCGTGCCGGCGACCACCCGGATCGGCTGGGTGAAATAGGCGATGTCGTCGCGGAACGCGCTGACGACGTACACCGCCAAGGTGTCCACCCGGGGGACGCGCAGGCGCCAGCGACCGGCTGCGTCGCTCTTCACGGAGTCGATCGGCGCGCCGGCCTGCATCGTGATCTGGTGCAGCACCACCCACCGACCGGCGAGCGGGACCCCGCCCCGGCCGCCGTTCACCAGCACGCCGGACACAGTCGCACCCTGGGCCCTGATGCTCGCCCCCGACCCGGCCAGGAGAGCGCCGAGCACGGCGAGCGCCCTAGGGCGTGAACTTGCCGAAATCCTCAGGATCGAGATTCTGGAGGTAGTTCTTCAGCGCGTCGGCGTCGAGCGCCTGGGGGCCGCCCTCGGTGGCCAGCTCGGAGGTGTCGATAGCGGTGTTTTCGAGCAGCTCGTCGCTGGTGAAGATCGGCGCCTTGAGGCGCAGCGCCACCGCAATCGAGTCGGAGGGGCGGGCGTCGATGTTGACGATCGCGTCGCCGCGGTAGATGTGCAGCTCGGCGTAATAGGTGTTGTCCTTGACCTGGGTGATGATAACTTTCCGCAGGTCGGCACCCAGCCCCACGATCACCTGCTTCAGCAAGTCGTGGGTGAGCGGCCGCGCGAATTTCATCCCGGCCAGCTCCATGGCGATCGCGCTCGCTTCGGCCGGGCCGATCCAGATCGGCAGCACGCGGTCGCCGCCCTGCTCCTGGAGGATTACGACCGGCGTGTTGGTCGTGCGGTCGAGCCCCAGGTGGGCGACCCGCACCTCGATCGTCGTCGCCATCAGGTGCCCTGATCCCAGGACGTGAGGTAGCGCTGCTGCTCGGGAGTGAGCGTGTCGACGCGGACTCCCATGGCGGCGAGCTTCAGGCTGGCGATCTCCCGATCGAACTCGGCGGGGATGCGGTGCACATCACGGGCCAGCGTCGTCGCTTGCTGCACCACGTGCTCGGCGGCGAGCGCCTGATTGGCGAACGACATGTCCATCACGCTCGCCGGATGTCCCTCCGCCGCCGCCAGGTTCACGAGCCGCCCGTCGGCGAGTACGAACAGCCGCTTGCCGTCGAGGCGCCACTCGTCCACGAACTCGCGCACGCGGGTCCGCCCCTGGGCGGCCTTGGCGAGCCCTTCGAGGTCGATCTCCACGTTGAAATGCCCCGAGTTCGCGATGACGGCGCCGTCCTTCATGAGTCTCATGTGCTCGAGCCGCACGACGCTGACGTTGCCGGTGAGCGTGACGAAGATGTCCCCCTCCGGCGCGGCTACGGCCATCGGGGCCACCCGATAGCCATCCATCTGCGCCTCGAGCGCCTTCATCGGATCGATCTCGGTCACCAGCACGTTGGCGCCCGCGCCGCGCGCGCGCTGCGCGAAGCCGCGGCCACACCATCCGTACCCCGCCACCACCACCGTGCTCCCCGCGATCAGGAGGTTGGTGGCGCGCAGAATGCCGTCGAGCGTCGACTGGCCGGTCCCGTAGCGGTTGTCGAACAGATGCTTGGTGTCGGAGTCGTTCACCGCGATCACCGGGAACTGCAGCACGCCGTCCTTGGCCATCGCCTTGAGCCGGATCACGCCGGTCGTGGTTTCCTCGGTCGACCCGATCACGCCGCGTACCAGCGCCGCCCGGTCGGCGGGGGCCAGCGTCTCGACCCAACGCCGCACCGGCGGCGCGAGGTCGTCGAACCGGTTGAGCGCGATCATGTGCAGCGCGCCCACCAGGTCCGCCCCGTCGTCCATCGTGATGTCGGGGCGGTGGGCCAGCGCCGCGCGGATGTGGTCGTAGTAGGTGGCGTGGTCCTCGCCCTTGATGGCGAACACCTTGATCCCGTAGTCGCGAACCAGGTGAGCCGCGACAGCGTCCTGCGTCGAAAGCGGGTTCGAGGCGCATAGCGCCACATCGGCGCCACCGGCCTGGAGGGTGACCGCGAGGTTGGCCGTCTCGGTGG
>JBOHSO010000424.1:0-4558 GCA_050921685.1 Gemmatimonadales bacterium | reverse complement strand
CGGGCCAGCCGCATGTTGAGGATCTCGGCCGACTGTTTTTCCGAGAGCTTGAAGCGCTTGCGCAGGGCGCCGTCCGCCGTCGGCACGTCCTTCGCCTTGCGGATGATGCGCACCACTTCGTCGATGTGGTCGACGGCGATCTTCAGACCTTCGAGGATGTGCTCGCGCTCCTGCGCGCGTTTCAGCTCGAACTCGGTCCGGCGGGTGATCACTGTGTGGCGGTGCTCGATGAAGTGCTGGAGCAGCTCCTTCAGCTGCAGCTCCCTCGGCACCCCGTCCACGAGCGCCAGCATGATCGCGCCGAAGGTGGTCTGCATCGCGGTGTGCTTGTACAGCTGGTTCAGCACGACCGCCGGGACGGCGTCGCGCTTCACGTCGATGACGACGCGCATGCCCTCGCGATCCGAGTGGTCCTGGATGTCGGCGATCCCCTCGAGCTTCTTCCCGTTGACGAGCTCGGCGATATGCGCGATGAGATTCGCCTTGTTCACCTGGTAGGGCAGCTCGGTGACGACGATCTGCTGTTTCCCGGTGGACTCTTTCTCCTCGATCACCGCGCGCGCGCGCACCACCATCCGGCCCCGACCCTTCTCGTAGCACTCCTTGATCCCTTCGCGACCGTAGATGATCGCTCCGGTCGGGAAATCGGGCCCCTTGATGAACTTGCGCAGATCCTTGAGCGCTGCGTCGGGGTGGTCGACCAGATGGGTGATCGCCCCAACCACCTCACCGAGGTTGTGGGGCGGAATGTTGGTCGCCATGCCGACGGCGATGCCGGCGGAACCGTTCACGATGAGGTTGGGAATGCGGGCCGGCAGGACCGTCGGCTCCTGCAGCCGGTCGTCGAAGTTCGGGACGAAATCGACGGTGCGCTTGTCGATGTCCTCCAGCATCGTCATCGCGATGCGCGTGAGGCGGGCCTCGGTGTAGCGGTAGGCCGCCGCCGCGTCGCCGTCGACGGAGCCGAAATTCCCCTGGCCGTCGATCAGCGGATAGCGCAACGAAAAATCCTGCACCATCCGCACCAGCGAATCGTAGACCGCCATGTCGCCGTGGGGGTGGTATTTGCCCAGGACATCCCCGACGACCGTCGCGCTCTTCTTGTAGGGCCGCCCGGGCAGCAGGCCGAGCTCGTGCATGGCGTACAGAATGCGGCGATGCACCGGCTTCAGGCCGTCGCGCACATCGGGCAGCGCGCGCTGCACGATGACGCTCATCGAGTAGTCGAGGAACGACTCCTTCAGCTCGTCCTCGATCAGGCGCGGCAGAATGCGTTCGCGGACGTTGGGTGTGGTCATAGGCGCTGTCAGCTTTCAGCCGTCGGTCGTCGGCCGTAACGGTGCAGGTATAGAGCTTTGATAAACGATCTAAGTCACTACAAAATAGACACTTAGACGATCAAACGCAACGCCCGGCAGGCACCCGACATCCCATTGGGGGTAAGGGAATTTGAGGATCGGTTGATGATGCAGCGCCAGATTGTTGGCGCGATGACCGGGCTCGGCACGGGCACCGTCCTGCTGGTATGGACAGCGAAGCGAACTGGTGCCCCCTTGAGGGCGGTGTCCCTGCCGAGTTTCGTCAGTTCCCCACGATCTGCACCGCGATCTTTCCCACCTGCTCGCCCCGCGCGAGCCGCTCGAACGCCTCAGACACCCGCTCGAGCGGGAACACCGCATCCACCATCGGCCGGAGCTCCCCACGGCCAAGCCGCCGCACGATCTCCCGGTATTCCGCGGCATTCCCCATCGTCGAGCCGAGGATCGTGAACTGGTGCCAGAACAGCGGCCGCGCGTCGGTCACGAGCTTCGGCCCGCTGGTCCCACCGCAGGTGACGATCCGGCCGCCCTTGGCGAGACAACGCAGCGATTCCTCCCACGTCGCCTCCCCCACGTTCTCCACCACCACGTCCACCCCCCGCTTGCCGGTCAGGGCACGCACCTCCTGGGCGATCTTCTGCCGCTGGTGATTGAGGGTGACGTCGGCACCCAACGCCCGGGCACGCTCGAGCTTCGCGTCGACGGACGATGTCGCGATGACGCGCGCGCCGAGCAGCTTGGCAACGCGCAGCGCCGCCAAGGACACCCCGCCGCCGATCCCCCACACCAACACCCATTCGCCGGCGCGCACTCGCGCCCGCGTCACCACCATCCGCCACGCCGTGAGCGTGACCAGCGAGAACGCCGCCGCTTCGGGCCAGGAGATCGGCGGGTCGAGTTGCGGGATCCCCGCGATGTTGTGTGCCGGGACGGTGACGTACTCCGCGAGCGTCCCCGGCAGGTGCTCGCCCAGAATGCGATAGCGCACGCACAGGCTATGCTCGCCCGCGCGACAGAATTCGCAGCTGTAGTCGGACACGCCCGGGTTGATGATGACGGCGTCCCCGGCTCGCACGTCGCGCACACCGTCCCCGATCGCATCGACCACCCCCGCGCCGTCGGCGCCGAGGATGTGCGGCAGCTCCGTCGCCGTCCCCGGGAGGCCGCGCACCACGAACAGGTCGAGATGGTTCAACGCTGCGGCGCGGAGCGCCACCCGAACCTCACCCGCGCCCGGCGCGCGTGCGTCGGGCATCTCCGTGACGGAAGCTTGGCTCAAGTCGCCTACGGCGTGGAGGGCGAATGCCCTCATCGAAGCGGCGGAGGCAGGGCTACGGCAGGAACGTCGGTGCCACCATTTGCTCGGTGGGCGCCGCGGGGATGGGCGTCGGCGCGCCGCCGCCGATTGGCTGGAAGTAGATGCGATACATCGGGTTACGGCGGTTTGAGGGATCCGCGGGCACAACCAGCGCGATCTGATCCCCTGCCGGCGCCACCGCGAAGCTGCTGATCGGCAGCTCGGTGCCGGTGAGGGTGGTGACGACGCCGGTCGCGAGATCCGTCTTCACCACCTGCCGCACGGTCCGGTTTTCTTCGCGGCGCTCCACCAGAAACGCCAGCGTCCCGTCCCGCAGGAAGCGCGGCTCGGTCTCGTTGCGCTCGGGCGTCTTGGTGAACGCCCGCTGGTTCGACCCGTCTCGCCCCATGAGCCAGATGTCGTAGTTGCGATTGCGCACCGACGCATACGCGATCGTGCGGCCATCAGGCGATACCGTGGGCGTCTGGCTGGTCGAGTCGGTGGTGAGCGCCTTCACCCCGCTGCCATCCAGGGCGGCACTGTAGATGGCGAGCTTCCCGGAGCGTTGCGACTGGAACACCAGACCCGTGCCGTCGGCGCTGAATGCAGGCCGGCCGTCGGCTTGGGGGTCGTTGGTGACGCGTTCCTGGTTCGTCCCGTCCGCGTTCATCACGTAGATGTCGGGGTTGCCGTCGCGCGTCGAGACGAAGGCCAGGCGCGAGCCGTCGGGCGAGAACGCCGGGTCGGTGGCCTGGCCGGTGTCGGTCGCGACGCGGCGCAGCTCGGCGAGGTTCGACCGCTCCAGCCAGTAGAGTTGGAGCCTGCCGCTGCGCGTGCTCGCGAGCACCAGCTCCCCCTGGACGAACACGTCGGCGGTCGCGGTCTTCCCACCCGGGGCGGCGGCCGTCACGTGCGCGGCCCCGTAGCCCATCCCTGTCACCACGCCGTCCTCGGCCACGGCGGCGACCAAGGGGGCATCAGACGTCCACGTCAGCCCGCTCGCGGGACCGAGGACAGCCCCGGTGTCGTCGGTGAAACTGGCACGCAGCGTCGCCCGCCCCCCCAACGGCAAGCCGAAGCGGGGCACCGCGAGCTTCAACGACCCCGCGATCACGTTCACGTTCCACGCGACGACGATGGGGTGGGGCCCCGGACCCCTCAACCCCAGCTGCGTCCGGCCGATCTTCTTGCCGGTGAGCACGCCGGTCGCGGGATCGAACCCCGCCACGCTGGTGTCGGTGACGGTCCAGACGAGGCGCGCTTCGGGCACCGGCGTGCTGTCGGCGGCGAGGGCTTGCACGCTGAAGCGGGTCGTGGAGGCGAGCGGCACCGGTACGTCGACCGAGAACCTCGGCCGCACCGCGAGCTGTTCCACCGCCCGATGCACCAGCACGTCGATACTTTTCTGCTGCAGTAGCCCGGCCACCGCGAGCGTCGCCTTCCCCGACCCCACGGCCCGCACTACACCCGTGATGCCCACCTGCACGACGCTCTGATCGCTCGAGGTCCAGGTCAGTGCGAGCGGGCTCACGAGACGGCTCCCCTGCGTCGGCACCACCACGTGCAGCGTGTCCGTCTCGCCCGGCGAGAGCGACAGGGACGAGCCTTCCTGGATCGCGAGCTCCGCCTGCTGCACCACGACGGGGGCCGTCGCCGTGATCCCGCCGGGTCCGGTGATGAGAATCGTTCCCTGGCCGGGTGCCAGCGCCACCACCGTGCCGTTCGGGTCCACGCTCGCGATATCCTCGCGCAGCGATTTCCAGGTCACCTGCACCGGTGCCGCGGGGGAGCCGTCGTCCCGCAACGCGCGCGGATACGCCCGGGTGTTCTCCGACGGTAACAGAAAGATCGATGGCGGATCGATGCGCAGGGCGGCGGCGGGGCCGGTGCCGGGCGGCTGCCCGGCGAACGGATCCACCCCCGCCGGCGGCGCGACGACTGC
>JBOHSO010000423.1:0-6095 GCA_050921685.1 Gemmatimonadales bacterium | reverse complement strand
GTCGAGGTGGGGGCCGGGGTCGCGGGCGCGGAGGCCGCGATGGCGGTGACCGCCACGCCCGCGAGGGCGACGGCATGGTCGAGAACGTCATCGCGATCAACCGGGTCGCCAAAGTGGTCAAGGGCGGCCGGCGGTTCAGCTTCAACGCGCTGGTCGCGGTGGGCGACGCCCAGGGGCACGTCGGCGTCGCCACGGGCAAGGCCAACGAGGTCAGCGAAGCGGTGCGCAAGGCGGTCGAGGCCGCCCGCCGCAAGAGGGTGGACGTGCCGCTCACGGGCGGCACGATCCCGCACGAGATCGTCGGCAACCATGGGGCGGGCCGCGGCCTGTTGAAGCCCGCGGCGTCGGGAACCGGGGTGATCGCCGGCGGTCCCGTGCGCGCGGTGCTGGAGTGCGCCGGAGTACGCGACATTCTGACCAAGAGCCTCGGTTCCACCAATCCGCACAACATGGTGCGGGCGACGATGGACGGGCTGGCCCACCTTACCACGGCCCGCCGCGTCGCCCGGGAGCGGGGCGTCGAGGTCGAGGCGATCGCGTACAAGGCTCGCCAGGAGGGGGCACGTGGCTAGGAAGCCGCCGACCCGGAAGCATCGCAAGGCGGTCAGCGGGGTCGATCCGGTCCTGCCGCCGGCCGGGAAGGGAAAGCTCGAGATCCGGCAGACGCGCTCCGGCTCGGGCAAGCCTGCCCGCGTGCGTCGCACACTCGAAGCGCTGGGCCTGAAGCACCACCAGGACGTGGTGGTGCACGCCGATCATCCGGCCCTGCGGGGCATGTTGTACCAGGTCCGTCACCTGATCCGGGTGACGGCCGTGAAGGGGTAAGCATGGGCAAAGCGAAGCCGAAGGCGCGACGCGCCACGAAACCGACCAAGCCGGCGAAACCGCGGACCGCTGTCGCCGAGCCGGTCCGGACGCTGACGTTGTCGACGCTCCGGCCACCGCGGGGGTCCACCCGCCCGCGCCTGCGCGTCGGCCGGGGGCCGGGCTCGGGGGTCGGGAAGACTTCGGGCCGGGGCCACAAGGGCATGAAGGCCCGCGCCGGCGGCCTCACCCGGCCGGGCTTCGAGGGTGGACAGATGCCCTTGATCCGCCGGATTCCCAAGCGCGGCTTCACCAATCCGTTCAAGCAGGACGCCCAGGTGGTGAACGTGCGACACCTCGGGTTGCTCGCGGAAGGCTCCGAGGTGACGCCGGAGACGTTGTTCGGGGCGGGTCTGGTGCGCCGGCCCGACACGCCGATCAAGCTGTTGGGGATGGGAGACGTGCAACGCCGCTTCGTCGTGAAGGGCGTCGGGGTCTCCGGGTCGGCACGCCAGAAGATCGAGGCGGCGGGCGGTACGATCGAGGGTGCCGGCGCGTGACCGCCCCGCGGATTCCCAATCTCTTCAAGGTCCCGGAGCTGAAGGAGAAGATCCTCTTCACGCTCCTGTGTCTGCTGGTGTACCGCGTCGGCGCACACATCGCGACGCCGGGTGTGAACGTGACTGCGATGGCGGACTATATCCGGACGTCCGCGCAGGGAACGTTCATCAGCCTGTACGACCTGTTCAGCGGCGGCTTCGGGCGGGCGACGGTATTCGCCTTGGGGATCATGCCGTACATCTCCGCCAGCATCGTGTTCCAGCTCGCGGGGCCGGTGTTCCCGGTGATCGAGAAGATGCAGCGGGACGAGGAAGGCCGGAAAAAGCTGACGCAATGGACCCGCTACCTCACCGTGCTGCTTTGCCTGATGCAGGCGTACGGCTATGCGCTGTTCGTGGAGACCCAGATTCCCGGTGCGGTGGCGAACCCGGGGTTCGCCTTCCGGATGACCACCGTGCTGACGCTCACCACCGGCGGCACGTTCATCATGTGGCTGGCCGAACAGATCACGGAGCGCGGGCTGGGGAACGGCCCGAGCTTGATGATCTTCTTCTCGATCGTCGAGCGCGTCTGGCCCGAAACCATCCGGACGCTCGAGGCGCTCCAGGCGGGGTCGCTCCGGTTCGGCGTGCTGGTCGTGATCCTGGCGATGATGGTGTTCGTCGTCGCGGGCACGGTCGCCGTGACGACGGCCACGCGGCGCATTCCGATCCAGATACCCCGCAAGGTGATGGGGCGCGGCCGCATCGCCGAAGGACGCAAGACGTTCATCCCGCTCCGGCTCAACACCGCGAACGTGATGCCGATCATCTTCGCGCAGTCGCTCATCATCGTGCCGGGGACGCTCGCGACCTTCAGCACCGTGCCGTGGATCAAGCAGCTCGCGGCGTACTTCTCCGTCACCTCGCCCCTGTATCTGATCACGATGGCGCTGCTGATCGTGTTCTTCGCCTACTTCTATACGTCCATCATCTTCAACCCGGTGGACCTAGCGGAGAACCTCAAGAAGCAGGGGGGCTTCATTCCCGGGGTCAAGCCGGGGGCGGCCACCGCCGACTACATCGACGAGGTGCTGTCGCGCATCACCCTCCCCGGCGCGATTTTCCTCACGGTCGTGGCGCTGCTGCCGATTCTGGTGAGCAACGTCTTCAACATGCCGTTCGGGTTCGGCGGTACGGCGCTGCTGATCGTCGTGGGCGTAGCGCTCGACACCGTGCAGCAGGTGCAGCAGCACCTGCTGTTGCGTCACTACGACGGGTTCATGAAGGAAGGCCGGATCAAGTTCCGCGGCCGCCCGCGCTAGCGGGCCGCGCCCCGTGTTCATCCTGTTCCTCGGCGCGCCGGGCTCGGGCAAAGGCACCCAGGGCCAGATCCTGTCGCGGCGCCTCGGCAGTCCGAAGATCGCCACCGGCGACATCCTGCGCGCCGCCATGAAGGCGGGAACGGCGCTCGGCCGGGAAGCGAAACGCTTCTATGACGTCGGCAAGCTGGTGCCGGACACGCTGATTCTCGAGCTCATCAAGACCGAGCTGGCGAAGCCCGAGGCGCAACAGGGTGCCATCTTCGATGGCTTTCCGCGCACCGCCACCCAGGCGGAGCTGGTCGACAAAACGCTGGCGCTCCGGGGCCAGCGGCTCACCCACGTGCTGCTCCTCGACGTGCCCGAGGAGGAGCTGGTCCGACGCCTGCACGGCCGCGCCCTCCAGGAGGGTCGGATCGACGACACCCCGGAGACGATCCGCACCCGCCTCGTTGTGTATCAGCAGGAGACGGCCCCACTGGTCGCCCACTACGCCCAGCGGGGAATCGTGCACCGCGTGCCCGGCCTGGGCACCGTGGACACCATCGCCGAGGAGATCAAGCGGATCATCGGGCGATGATTACCATCAAGTCGCCGCGGGAGATCGAGACGATGGCCGCCGCCGGTCGCATCGTCGCCGAGACGCTCGCGCTGATGGGCAAGACGGTCCGTTCCGGCGTCTCCACCAAGGAGCTCGACCGGCAGGCCGAGGAGTTCATTCGCAGCCACCCCGGCGCCCAGCCGTCGTTCAAGGGCCTGTACGATTTCCCCGCCACGCTGTGCACGTCGATCAACCACGAGGTCGTGCACGGCATTCCCTCCGCCAAGCGCGTGCTGCGCGACGGAGACCTCATCAGCGTGGACGTGGGGGTGCGGCTCGAGGGCCTGCACGCCGACTCGGCGGCCACGTTTCCCGTGGGGGCGGTGAGCTTCGAGGCGAAGCGGCTCCTGCAGGTGACGCGGGATGCACTGGCGGCGGGGATCGCCCAGGCGCGGGCCGGCAACCACGTAGGCGATATCGGCCACGCGGTCCAGCAGGTGGCCGAGGAAGCCGGCTATTCGGTGGTGCGGGAGATGGTGGGGCACGGGATCGGCGCCAGCTTCCACGAAGAGCCCCAGGTCCCCAACTACGGCAAGCCCAAGCGGGGCCCCCGACTCGTGCCGGGCATGACGATCGCCATCGAGCCGATGGTCAACGTCGGCGGCGCCGAGATCCGCACGCTGCCCGACAAATGGACGGTGGTGACCACCGACGGCTCCCTCTCGGCGCACTTCGAGCACACGGTGGCGATCGAGGAGAGCGGCGGTCCGCCGAAGATTCTCACGACCGCCGCCTAGGAGGGGGTGCCGGCCTCCCGCTCCAGGCGCACGGCTTCCCCCAGGAGATCCGGACCGAGGTTCTGGTCCGCCAGTGAATCGACGTTCGCTCTGACGTTCTCGACCGCCCCCGCCAGCGCGGCGCGCGCCAGCCCTTCGCTCACCTTCGCGTCAGCGCGCGCGTTCTGGTTGCCGATGGCGCCGATTTCGCGCGCCAGGGCGAGGAGTCGGGCGGCCCGGCGCGCCACGTGGAGCGGGGCGCGCGCGGCACCGAGCAGCGCCGCATCGATGGTCGCCCCGCGACCGGCGTCGTTCTTGGGGATCTTGTAGGCCTCGCTCACTCGCGCGTAGGCCGCCGCGTCGTCGTCCACCAGGCGCCGCAGCTCGCCGCGCAGGGTCTCCGCCTCCGCCAGGATCTCCCGGGCCCGTGGCGCAACCGAGGCGTACGCCTTCCGTCCAATGGTGAGTCTGGCGACCATCGCGACGAGCGCCCCGGCGAGACTCCCGGCCAACGCCGCGGCACTGCCGCCGCCCGGTACCGGACTCGCCCCGGCGAGCTCGTCGATCCATGCGTCGAGCGACGGCCCTTCGGCGGCGCGGATCCTGGCTTCGAGCAGATGGTGCGCCGCATCAGGCAGCTTGAGGAGCGCCGCGGCCGCGCCGATGATGCCGCGCTCGGGGATCAGGCCGACCACCTCGCTCTTCTGGATTCCGGCTCCGCGCTCCCGCGCTTCCCGCTCCACCGCCGCGAACACCTCGGCGGGGGACGTCCCGTCGATGTCGAGCAGGTTCATCGAGACCTGAGCATGCCCGCCCACGTCGAACCCGCTCGCCTGGACGGCCGGGAGCCCGCCGCTCGAGGCTCGGATGCACGCGGCGATCTCCCTGGCGATGCGTACGTCGGCGGTATCGAGATAGATATTGAACGCGACGAGAAACGGGCGCGCCCCGATCGCCGTCGCGCCCGCCGTGGGATGGATGCGCCGGGGGCCGAAATCGGGGTCCGCCGTGGGATCGGTCCCGATGCGCTGGCGCAAACCCTCGAACTCTCCCCTGCGGATGTCCGGGAGCCGCTCTCGCGCCGGCGCGGTGGCCGCCCGGGCGTACAGAAACACGGGAATCTCGAGCTCCCGCCCGGCGCGCTCAGCGAGTGTCCGCGCCAGGGCGACGCACTCGTCCATCGTGACGTCGCGCACCGGCACGAACGGCACGACGTCCGTGGCCCCCATGCGCGGATGCTCGCCCCGATGCCGGGTCAGGTCGATCCGATCCCGTGCGACGGCCATCGCCCGGAACGCCGCCTCGGCCGCCGCGACGGGCGGCGCGACGAACGTGAACACCGAGCGGTTATGCGCGGGGTCGGCCTGGAGGTCGAGCAATCGCACCGCCGGAACGCCGGTGATCGCCGCTCGCAGGGCGTCGAGCGTGGCCTGGTCGCGGCCCTCCGAAAAGTTCGGCACACATTCGACAAGTGGTGAGGCCATGTCGGGTCGCTTACGCGCTCCTCAGAAGCTCAATGAGCCACTGGTGCAGGGCGGGGTTGCCGGCGACAATGGATCCGTGATCGAGCACGTCGTCGCTGCCGTCGAGCGTCGTGACCAGTCCGCCCGCCTCGCGCACCAGGACGACGCCCGCGGCGACGTCCCATGGGGCGAGCGTCAGCTCCCAGAACGCGTCGAACCGGCCCGCGGCGACGTCGGCGAGATCCAGTGCGGCCGAGCCGGCCCGGCGGATGCCGCTCGCGGCGCGGTGCACTGCGGCGAACTGCCGCAGATACAGCTCCAGCTTCTCCAGGTGCCGGAACGGGAACCCCGTGCCGACGAGCGCGCGTTTCGTCTCGCCGAGCTGCGACACGGCCAGCCGATTCGCGCCCGACCAGGCGCCGAGGCCGCGGGCCGCCCGGTACGCGACGTCGCGGGTCACGTCGTGCACCACCCCGACGCTCGGCACGCCGTCCACGAGCGCGCCGATCGAGACGGCGTAGTGCGGATAGCGGTGCAGAAAGTTGGTCGTGCCGTCGAGCGGGTCCACGAGCCACACGACCGCCCCGGTCTGCTCGGCCGAAGGCGACAGCTCCTCGCCGACCACCACGGATCCGGGCACCCGCCCGGTC
>JBOHSO010000422.1:0-8088 GCA_050921685.1 Gemmatimonadales bacterium | reverse complement strand
GACGGGGAAACGTTCGACGAGCCCGAGCGCTTCGGCCACGGTACCTACTCGAGCCAGCTGCAGGATCTCGAAACCGTCCTCGACGCCCTGGGCAGCGGCGCGTTGGCCATTCGGCCCACCGCGGTCGGCCTCCTCGGCCACAGCATGGGAGGGGGCGTGGCGATCCTACGGGCTGCGCGGAAACAGGGGATTCGAGCGCTCGTGACGTGGGGATCGGTCGCGCGCTTCGGGCGGCTGTGGCGCCAGGATCAGGTCGCCGAGTGGCGGCGCATCGGGAAGATCGACGTGGTGAACCAGCGGACCGGCAACGTGCTGCCCCTGTATGCCGATGTGCTGGACGATCTAGAGCGAAACCGCTCCGCGCTGGACGTGACCGGCGCGGCCGCTCGGGTGCGGGCGCCGTGGCTGATCGCTCACGGAGCGGCGGACGAGTCGGTGCCGGTGAGCGACGCCCACGAGCTGCACCGGGCGGCTACTGCGGGGAACATCGGTGGGGCATCGCACACGACGCTGCTGCTCGTCGAAGGCACGGGACATACGTTCGGCATCCGGCATCCATGGGCCGGCAGCACGGCCGCATTCGACCGTGTGCTCGAGGCGACGGTGGACTGGTTCGCGCGGCATCTGGGCGGATGACCCTCGCCCGCGTGCGGCGGGCGCTCGCCAAGTACGCCGCCCAGGAGATCGAGGCCCCCGAAGCGCGCCCCGCGGCGGTGGCCCTCATTTTGGTCGAGCAGTCGCGCGGACTCGAGGCACTGTTCATCAAGCGGGCGACGCGCGCCGGCGATCCGTGGTCCGGACAGGTGGCGTTCCCCGGGGGCCGATACGATCCGACCGACGCTGATATGCTGGCCACGGCGATCCGCGAGACGCGCGAGGAAACCGGCGTCGAGCTCGCCACGGCCGAGCGGCTCGGCGTGCTGGACGACCTCTACCCGCGCGCGTCGACCCTCCCGCCGGTGCTGGTCCGGCCGTTCGTGTTCGCGCTGCCGGGGCGCCGACCGCTCATCGCCAGCAGCGAGGTTGAGCGCGCGTTTTGGGTGCCGCTCTCCAGCTTCGAGCAGCCTGGCGTGCGCCGTGAGGTGAGACTGGTTCTGCAGTGGGGGGAGCGTGTGTTTCCCGCCTACCATCTTGGTGAGGATGTGATCTGGGGAATGACCGAGCGAATCCTGACCCCGTTCCTCGCGCTGATCGACCTCGCTTCGTAGCCCACGTCCGTTTCTTGTCCGGCACCGCCAGCCTTCGGTGTGGTTTTCGCCACCGAATGTGGCCCTTCGGTCACAACATGTTGCGCTGCAATAGTTTCCACTAATTACCATATTAGCTTGCTTACATTACAATATTAGGATAGACTAATGTCCGCTATTGCTATTGGGTTAAGCTGGTGTCGCAAGGTGGCATGAACACCGACATTTGCTTCAGGGCCTGAGCCGGGGGACGGGTTGCCCACGATAATCCAGGAGCCGTCGCTCACTCGATCGGTCGAGGACTACCTCAAGGCGATCTACCGCCTCTCGGGACAGGGAGGCTTCGCGACCACGAGCGACATCGCGGGGCTCCTGGCGCTCAGCGCGCCGTCGGTGAGCGGTATGGTGAAGCGCCTGTCGGAAATGGGGCTGATCGAGCACGTGCCCTACCGGGGCGTGCAGTTGACCAGTCAGGGGCGTCGCGCCGCGCTGAAGATGATCCGGCGCCATCGCGTCATCGAGCTGTACCTCACGCACAACCTCGGCTACGACTGGGACAACGTGCACAACGAAGCGGAGCGGTTGGAGCACGCCGTGTCCGACGATCTGATCGAGCGCATGGCCGCGACGCTCGGCGACCCGCGCTACGATCCCCACGGCGATCCGATTCCTACCGCCACCGGCGACATCGAGGAGGCCGAGCTGGCTTCCCTCGCGGAGGCCGTGATTGGCGAGGAGCTCGAGCTGCGGCAGGTAGGCACCCAGGACGCGGCGAAGCTGCGCTATTTCGCCGAGCAGGGACTCGTGCCGGGAGTCTGCGTGACCGTCACCGACCGGCAGCCGTTCAACGGGCCGACCACGGTATTACTGACGACGACCGGCACCGCGAGGGTCGTGGGGCGCGAGCTCGCCCAGCTGCTCTTGTGCCGCGGAGGAAAGACATGAAGCGAGTATCGCGTCGAGAACTGCTGAAACGGGGCGCGCTCGGTCTCGCCGGCGTCGCCGCCGGGACCAGCGTGGTGCAAGCGGCCGCCCGCGGGGCGCACGTGGACCCCCACGCCGTCATGAGCGGGGGGATGCCGGCGGACCCCGGTATCGACCCCGTCAGATTCCTGACCGCGTTCGACACCGGAGTGGTCAGCCGCCGTCTCGACGGCCGGACGGTCCGCGAGTATCGGATCACGGCGGTGGACCGCACCATCGAAATCATGCCGGGCCTCCAGTACGCCGCGTGGGCGTTCAACGGGCAGGTCCCGGGGCCCACGCTGCGCTGCACGGAAGGGGATCTCGTCCGCGTGCACTTCACCAACGCCGGGTCGCACGAGCACACCATCCACTTCCATGGCTTCCACGCAGCCGACATGGACGGCGTGTTCGAGCCGGTGCTCCCCGGCAAGTCGTTTGTATACGAGTTCGAGGCTTCGCCCTTCGGGCTGCAGCTGTACCACTGTCATACCATGCCCCTCAAGCGGCACATCGCCAAAGGGCTGTATGGAGCGTTCATCATCGATCCGAAGCGCCCGCGGCCGCCCGCGCACGAAATGGTGATGGTGATGAACGGTTTCGACGTGAATTTCGACGGTGAGAACGAAGTCTATGCCGCGAACACCGTGCCGTTCGCGTACCAGATCCATCCGATCGTGCTGCGCAGGGGCGAGCTGAACCGGATCTATCTCGTCAACGTGCTGGAGTTCGATCTCCTCAACTCGCTGCACATCCACGCGAACTTCTTCCACCTGTACCGCACCGGGACGACACTCGCGCCCCAGGATTTCACGGACACCATCAGCATGGGCCAGGGTGAGCGGCACATCCTCGAGTTCACCTACGAACGGACCGGCCGCTTCATGTTCCACGCCCATCAATCGGAGTTCGCGGAATTGGGGTGGATGGGTGTGTTCGATGTGCGGAACGAACGGGAGTCGGCATGAGCCCCGCAATGCGGGCGTGGGGGTGGTTCGCACTGCCGCTGGTGCTGCTGGGGGCGCTCGCGCTCCTGGTCACCAAGGGCGGGACACTGGCATCGCTGGCGCGCGGGTTCCCCCCCGTCGAGGTGCTGACGGTCGATCGAGTGCGTCTCACCCCCGGCAAGATCATCGTGGACGTGGTGAACGGCGGTCCCGACCCGGTGAGCATCGCGCAGGTGATGGTGGACGAAGCGTTCTGGATCCACACCGTGACCCCGGCGCGCACCGTGGCGCGGCTGGGGAGCGCCACGATCGACATCCCATACCCATGGGTCGCCGGCGAGCCGCATCAGATACGCCTGATCAGCGCGAACGGCATCACCTTCGACCACGAGATCCCGGTCGCGACGGAGACGCCCGTCCCAGGCCCCGCCTACTACCTCAGTTTCACGCTGGTGGGTCTGTACGTCGGCGTGCTGCCGGTGGTGATCGGGCTGCTGTGGCTGCCGTTTCTGCGCCGGCTCGAGCGCCGTTGGATCCACTTCGCCCTGGCGCTGACGGCCGGCCTGCTGGTGTTCCTCGGGGCGGAGACGCTGCACGAGGCGCTCGAAACCGCCGACCGGGTGCCGGGGGCGTTTCAGGGGATCGGCCTCGTGGCGCTCGCCACGCTCGGGACTTGGGCGTTGCTGCAGGCGGCTGGTGGCAGAGGCAAGGGCGGCGCGGAGCAGGTGGACAAGGTTCGCCTGGCGTTCCTGATTGCGCTGGGGATCGGGCTGCACAACCTGGGCGAGGGATTGGCCATCGGCGCGGCGTACGCCCAGGGGGCGGTGACGCTGGGAGCGTTCCTCGTCATCGGGTTCATGGTGCACAACACGACCGAAGGGCTCGGCATCGTCGCGCCGATCGCGCACGAGTCTCCGCGGCTCCGCACCCTGGCGCTCGCCGGCGCCCTCGCCGGCGGCCCCACGATCATCGGTGCGTGGCTCGGGGGGCTGGCCTACTCACCGATGCTCGCCACGGTGGCACTGGGTGCGGGGACGGGAGCGATTCTCCAGGTGGTCGGCGTCCTGTTCCGGGTGGTACGGCACGAAACGGCGGGACGGGTGTGGACGCCCCTCACGGCCACCGGGGTGGTGGTGGGGCTGCTCGTGATGTACGGCACCGGGCTCTTGGTGGCGCAATGACGCGCCGCGCAGGGGGTCTCCTGGCGATGCTTGGCGGTGCCGCCCTCGTCCCGGGGGCTCGGGCCCAGGACGCCGAGCCGTCCGCCCCGATCGCGGATAACAGCTTCCTCATCGAGGAAGCCTTCAACCAGGAGCGGGGCGTCGTGCAGCACATCAGCGTGTTCGTGTGGAACCGGCAGGCCGACAGCTGGGCGTACACGTTCACCCAGGAGTGGCCGTTCACGGGGCAGCGCAGTCAGCTGAGCTACACACTTCCCTTGGAGGGTGCCGGGGGCTCGGCGCGCGTCGGCGACGTCGCGCTCAATTACCGCTACCAGCTCGCCGGAACCGAATCGCGGGTGGCAGTCGCGCCGCGCGTCTCGCTCGTCGTTCCGACCGGCTCGGCGTCGGCCGGGATCGGGTCCGGCGGGCTTGGCGTGCAGGTGAACCTCCCCGTGAGCGCCGAGGTCGCGTCGTGGCTCGTCACCCACTGGAATGCCGGTGTCACCATGACACCGTCGGCGGGGAACGGCGCCGGCGCCCGCGCCATGACCACCGGGTACAACCTCGGCGCGAGCGCGATCTGGCGCCTCAAGCCGAGCTTCAACGTGATGCTCGAAGTCGCCTGGGCGCACACGGAGGCGGTGGTGGGCAGTGGGGTCACGGCAAGTGAGCGGGAGGTGCTCGTCAGCCCGGGCGTGCGGTGGGCGCACAACCTTCCCGGCGGACTCCAGATCGTGCCAGGGCTTGCCGTGCCGATCGGGGTGGGGCCGAGCCGGGCGTCAGACGGGGTGTTGGTGTATTTGAGCTTCGAGCATCCGTTCAGACGACAATAGACGCGTTTTCTCGACGCTTTACGTTGTCCGCGCCTGTTCGAGAGCGCGCAGGATAGCCCCAAGCCGCCGATCCCTCGCCGCCCGCAGCATGTCGACCTTCCCCTCGTACGCCTTCTCGATCGCCGCGATGAGCGCACGCTGCTGCTCGGGCTCGAGCTTGTCCCATGACGCGAGATGGCTCCACCACGCTTCGAAACTCGTGAGCAGATGCTGCAAGAAGATGTGCACGCCGCCGTCGCCGGCACCGAGATGGTAGGTGAGGTGCGGTCCGGCGGCGGCCCAGCCGAGCGCCGGACCAAGCGACACGGCGCGGTCGAGATCCGACACGTCGATCACGCCGGTCAGCACGAGATCGATACACTCGCGCCACACGGCCGCGGCGACCCGCCCCACGACGTAGCCGGGCACGGCTTTGTGCAGCACGATCGGCATCCGGCCCAGCGCGCGCAGAAACCCCTTGGCGCGCTCGATCGTCGCGGGGTCGGTTTCTTCGGTGGGCACGAGCTCGACCAGCGGCAACAGCTCGGGTGGGTTCAGCGGATGGGCGACGAGGCAGTGTGAACGGCGCAGCAACCGGCCGAAGATGTCGCCCGGGGCGAGGCCGCTGGAGGAGCTGGTGACGATCGCATGGGGGGAGGCGACCTGCTCGATCGACTCGAGCAGCCGTTGCTTCGCGCCGAGGTCTTCATGGATCGCCTCGATCACCCAGTCGGCCTCGCGCACGGTCTGCAGCAGGCTCTTGGGCTGTTGAAACTCGAGCAGTCCGCGCTCCACGATCCCCGGCGTGGCCCGGTCGAGGGCGATCAGCGACCGCGCGCGGCGCGGGATCGCTTCGGCCGCTTCCTCCGCAGCGCGCGCGTTGGTGTCATAGATACTGACCGGCCATCCGGCCGAGGCGCACAGCGCCGCCCAGCCCCCGCCGATCGCTCCGGCACCGATGACGGCCACTTTGCCTGGCAGCGGGCTGCCCGCACCGTCACTCGCGCCGCTGCTCCTGGTGGTCACCGCGTCGCCTCCGCGGTGGCCAGCGTCGGCAGCACGCGATCCACCAGCAGCCGGTGCGCGGCCTCGTGGCGAACGGTCACGGCCATTCGGACCCGCGCGCCGTCGGGATCGGCGCGGGTGCGACCGCGGTGCTCGCCGTCTTCGAGGTCCACGGTGAGGCGCACCGGCTCGAAGCCGAGCGTCCCGGGCGCCAGGAGCTCGGCGATCGGCAGCGCATCGTTGATGACACAGCCGTCCAGGTGCTCGTGTTCCTTATGGAAGGCGAGATAGAAGCGCAGCGCGGCGTGCAGCCAGACCGCTTGCTCGTCGTCCGCGCGGCCCAGGCGCGCGATGTCCGCGCCGGTGAGGACCAGCTTCCGTGTGACGTCGAGGCCGACCAGCTCCGTCGGCAGCTCGGCCCGGAGCACCTCGGCCGTCGCCTCGGGGTCGCACCAGGCGTTGAACTCCGCGGTAGGCGTCGTGTTGCCGGCCGCCCGCAGGTTGCCGATCATCGCGATGTGCCGCTCGACCTTGGCATGCACCAACTCCGGGTCGGTGCGCAGCGCGAGGGCGAGGCCCGTCAGCGGCCCGAGGGTCACGAGGGTCACGGGCTCGGGCTGATCCGCGAGCAGCCGGTCGAGCGGCTTGACGAAATCGAGGATCACGCCGGCCGGGGGCACGGCGGCGTCCCCCAGACCCGACGGGCCGTGCGTGACGCTGGCCACCGCGAGCGAGCGCTTGAGCGGGCGTCGCGCGCTGACGGCGAGCGGCCGCCGCTTCCCGGCCCGGCGCAAAATCTCGACGACGTTGCGGTAGGCGTGTTCCACGAGGGTGTTGCCGTACGACACGGCGATCCCCCGCACGTCAAGCTCGGGAGACTGGAGGGCCAAGAGCAGGGCGAGCGTATCGTCGATCCCCGGATCGGCGTCGATGACGACGGGACACGGAACCCGGGAGATGGAAAGCGCCGGCTCGTGCACGGTTCCAAGCCTACCGGCCGGCTATCTCCTTAGCAATAGTGGCGGAGAGGCGCTGGAATTCGGCGGCGCCGCCGAAGCCGAAGATGCGCTCGATGAGGCGTCCCCGTCGATCGAGCAACACGGAGTACGGCAGCCCGCGGTAGTGATAGACCTGCTTCATGCGGCCGCGGCCGACCAGGATCGGAAACGGCGGCCGGAATTCACGCACGAAGGCGAGCATCTTCCCGCGGTCGACGTCGTCCGAGATCGCCGCGATCTCGAAGTCCTCGCGGTCGTGCTCGCGGTACAGCGCGCTCATGTGCGGGAACTCCTCGCGACACGGGTCGCACCAGGACGCCCAGAAGTTGACCAGCGTGACCTTTCCGGCGAAGCGGGCGAGGGTGACCGTGTCGCCGGCTAGATCGGGCAGCGCGAACGCCGGACCGAACGGCTCTCGCGGGGCGGGATCCAGTCCGGCGAGGAGCGCCGCGGCAGAGTATGTGGTGAGCCGGCCGCGGGTGTCCACGGCGACGGCGGTCTCGGTCGCGGCGAGTTTCCGGGTCGCCAGGATGGCACCCGTGGCCGTGTCGAGCACGTCGACACGCAGCCGCGTGGCGGCGGAATCCTCGGCGCCCAGGACGTACAACCGTCCGTCGGGCCCGAGAACGAGCGCGACGTTCACCAGCGCCTGCGCGACCCGCAACGCTCCATCGCGGCTGTGCTGGAGGTAGACGGGGTCGCGCTCCCGCGGGTACATCCCCCGCCGCGTGAGCCAACGCCGCGCGCCGCTGGCGTCGTACCTGGCGATCTCGTCGCGCACCAGCGGAGCGTAGTACAGCGCGCCGCCCGGGTCCGCCGCCAACGCGCCCGCGTTCGTGATCTGCACGAGGAACGGCGTCTCCGGTACGTGGATGGTGGCGAGACCCTCGAGCGGTCGTCCCGAGGGGTCGAGCACCTGGAACAGCGGCGCCGTCGCCGGCTCGGCGACGAGTTGGGGCACGCGGTAGGGCGAGCGCACGGCGACGACGCGACGCCCCGCCGCGGCGTACAGG